>DATEND010000238.1:0-12877 GCA_035275245.1 Candidatus Eiseniibacteriota bacterium | reverse complement strand
GATTCCTCCATCGGCTGGGGCATTCGATCGGCGTGGAGGTTCACGCCAACGGGGTCCACCTCGACAACCTCGAGACGAGAGACGAGCGCCGGCTTCTCGAGGGCACGTTGGTCTCGGTGGAGCCCGGAATCTACCTGGAGGACTTCGGGGTCCGGAGCGAGGTGAACCTCCTGATCGACGGGGGCAAGGCCGTCGTCACCCCCGAATCCGTGCAGCGCGAGCTGCCGGCGCTCCTCGCCTAATCGTGCTTCCGCCGCTTCACGAGATTCGCTTTCGGACGTCGCGCTCCGGCGGGCCGGGCGGGCAGAACGTGAACAAGGTGGAAACGAAGGTCGAAGCCGTTTGGAGCGTCGCGGAATCCGACTCGCTCACGGCCGAACAGAAGGAACGCCTTCGCGACGCGCTCGGCAGCCGCCTTTCGGCCGACGGAACGCTCCGCGTGGTGAGCCAGCGGGAACGCACGCAGGGCGGGAATCGCGAGGTGGCGATCGAGCGCCTCCGTTCGATCGTCGCGGCCGCGCTCCGGCCGCGAAAGAAGCGGACGCGGACCCGGGCGCCGCGCGCGGCCAAGGAGGCGCGCCTCGAAGAGAAAAAGCGGCGCGCGACCGTCAAGCGCGGGCGGCTGAAACGGGGCCCCGACCCGCATGGGGAAGAGTAGGTATTACCCAGTAACACTCATACAGACAATAACTTACCGGCCACGGCCCCCGTCGCGCCCGAACGCTTCCATCCGCAACAATCCTCAAGAACTCCCCGACTCATCCCGATGAATGTCGAGACAGAGGCCAACCGCGGGCCCGCGCGCCCGTACATCGCTGGTGGACCGATCGTTCCCGGCATCCAAGGAGACGCGCCCTATGAGTCCAATGCCGAAGGGGGCCGGCGCCCGAATGGGCGTCATCGCCGCCCTCATCGTGATCGCGCTCGCGGTAGCGGTGCCAACCGCGCTCAAGAATGCCCCTCGCGACAGCGTGAAAGACGGTGAAAAGGCCGAGGACCTAGGCGCCTCGCGACGTCCCGCTTCGGATGGACCCACCGTCTTTCGCTTCTATCAGGAACATCCCGAAACCCTCGATCCGCCGCTGGCGTCGGACTCCTACTCGTCGTGCGTCGTCGCGCAGATCTACAGCCCCCTCGTCGGCCTCACCTCGGACCTCGAGCCGACGCCCCAGGTGGCCGAGTCGTGGACCATCTCCCGTGACGGGAAGACGTACGTCTTCCGCATTCGGCCCGGCGTGAAGTTCCATCACGGCCGCGAGGTCACGGCGCGCGACTTCGAATTCGCGATCACCCGCACGTTTCGCGAGCCGTTCCTGTCGGAAGGGCTCGCCGCCGGGTACCTCGACGCCATCGAAGGTGCCCATGAGTTCATCAAGGGCAAGGCGAAGACGGTGCGGGGCATCAAGGTTATCGACGATCGCACGCTCCAGATCACGCTCACGCGCCCCTACTCCTCGCTCCTGACCGCGCTGGCGCTGGACATGACGTCCGCGGTGCCGCCCGAACTCTTGGAGTCGGAGGGCAAGGACGCCATGGAGCGTCATCCGATCGGAACCGGGCCCTTCCGCTTCGTTCGCAGGGATGGCCGTCACGCGGTCGTCCTCGCCGCGAATCCGAACTATTTCATGGGCCGGCCCTCCATCGACACGCTCGTGTTCTACGCGCCGCACGGGGACGTGATCGAGCTGGGGGCCGACGCCTTGCTGGAGGGGCGCGCGACGCTGAGTCAGCTCCCGTCCAACCGAATCGAGGAGTTTCGCGCCCGTCCGGGCCTGGCCGTCCTCCGATGGAACGATTTGAGCCTCGCCTTCATCGGCATGAACGCGTCGGCGCCGCCCTTCAACGACGTTCGCGTGCGGCAAGCCGTCGCCCTCTCCATCGACCGGCAGGCCATGCTGAACCGCCGTCCGGAAGGGAAGTCGCTCGCGGCCGGCATCCTGCCGCCGGGTCTTCCGGGGTACGCGCCCGCGCAGAAGGTCTACTCTCGCGACGTTCGGGCCGCGAAGGCGCTCCTGGCGCAGGCCGGCTACGGCGCGGCGCGACCGTTCCCCATGGTCACGATGTATCGCGCCAATTCGAATTCGGAGCTTCGTGCCGTCGACTCCTTGATGGTCGCGTCGCTTCGGGAAGCCGGAATCAACGTGCGCGTCCGCTACGAGGCTTGGTCGGTGATCGACAGCGTCATCACGAACCGGGTCGCGTCCATGTTCGCGCTCGCGTGGGTCGCGGACATCCCGGATCCGGACACCTTCTTGCGCGCCCTCTTCTATTCGTCGTCCTCCACGAACTATTTCGGATTCAAGGACGCCGCGGTCGACTCCCTGCTCGACGTGGCTCGGTCTACGAGCGATCCGGGACACCGGCTCGACGCGTTCCGGAAGGCGGAGGAGGCGATTCTGAAGGCCGCGCCGTTCGTGCCGCTGACGCACACGGCGAGTTTCATCGGCCTTCGCGACGACGTCACGGGGCTCGAGATGAATCCGCTTGGCATATCCACGTTGGCCATCGAGAAGCTCCACCTTGGGGCGGGGGATCACGGGGATGGAAGAAGCGTCTCGCGGTAACGGCGCGAGTTCCGAGGTGGAGCAGTTGCGCGGCGTTCCCTCCGAAGAATACGAGGGACCACGAAAGCCGCGCGCGGGCCTGCATGCGCGCATCTTCATCACGTTCGGCATCATCGTCGTCGGCCTCGTGGCCTCGGCGGTCGTCTTCTTCGGACGAAGCGAGAGCGATTCGCTCCTCCGCGAAACGAAAAAGCGCGGCATCGCCGTGGCCCGAAGCATCGCGTGGCTCTCGACGCCGTCGCTCCTCTCCTACAATTACATCGCCCTGAACCAAGCGGCCAGCCGGTCCCAGGCGGGCGGCGAGATCGCTTACGTCGTGATCTACGACAAGGAAGGTCAAATCGCCGCGGACAGCCGCGCCCGAAACGCCTTCGGACAGCCCCCGCGAGACGCGGCGGACTTCGCGGCGCAGGCCGTTCGCGAGGAGCAGGTCAAGTTCATCGAGCCTCGGCGACCCAGCGAGTCCCGAATACTGGAAATCCTGCTCCCCGTGTACGTGGAGGGGTACCAGGTGAAGTGGGGAACGGTGCGGGTCGGGATTTCGCTCCAGACCGTCGACCAGGAAATCGCCGCCCTGACCCGGCACCTGATCGTGGCAGGCCTTCTCGCGGCCATGCTCTCCC
Source organism: Candidatus Eiseniibacteriota bacterium (assembly GCA_035275245.1). GTDB lineage: Bacteria > Eisenbacteria > RBG-16-71-46 > SZUA-252 > SZUA-252 > DASQJL01. Next base: position 9,690 of record DATEND010000238.1, on the reverse strand, counting down.
TCTTCGCGGCGCGCTCCGCCGCGCGCAGCATCACCCGGCCCATCGACCGTCTCGTGGTCGCCACGCGCGCGATCGCCAAGGGGGACTACAGCCAGCGCGTCGGGCTCCAGACGGGCGACGAGCTGGAAACCCTGTCGTGGCATTTCGACCGAATGGCGACCGAAGTTCGCCGCCAGCAGGCGGAGATTCTCGACAGCCGAGAGCACCTCGCGCGAATGAACCAGAGCCTGGAGGTGGCCGTGGAGGCGCGGACGCACGCGCTCGCGGAGTCGGAGGCGAAGTACCGCGTCCTCGTCGAATCGTCTCCGCAGGGAATCCTGATCCTACAATCGGGTCACACCGTGTTCGCGAATTCGGCGCTCGAGCGAATGATCGGGCGAACCCTGTCGGAGGTCTTCGCCCGCGACTTCGACCCGGTCGGCGTCTTCGCGCTGGAGTCCCAGGAGCAGGTTCGTGCATCGGTCGCGATGCCGGGCGACGGCGGCTCCCAGACCACCACCGAAATCGTTCAGCCGAACGGGCGTCGCATTCCGGTCGAAGTGCAGACCGCGCCGCTCAACTTCCAGAACGAGCCGGCCACGATGATTCTCCTCACAGACGTGTCGGCGCTTCGCGACCTGCAAGAACGACTCACCCGGGGCGAGAAACTACGGGCGCTCGGCGAGCTGGCGGCCGGCGTCGCCCACGACTTCAACAACAACCTCGGCATCATCCTGGGGCGCACGCAGATCATGCTGATGCGCACCAACGACCCCGAGATCACGGCGAGCTTGAACGTCATCCGGCAGGCAGCCATGGACGGCGGGGAGGCCGTGCGGCGGATACAGCAGTTCAGCCGGGTCCGAGAGGACCGCGCGCACGAACCGCTCGACCTGCTCCAGATTGTGCACGAGGTCGTCGAGATCACGCGAGGCAAATGGAAGAACGAGGCCGAGCGGCGGGGGGTGCGGGTGGAGGTCGAGATCGAGTCGCTCGATCCGCGGCCGATCCTGGGATCGCGTGCCGAGATCCGCGAGGCGCTGACCAACCTGATCTTCAACGCGGTCGACGCGCTTCCGCAGGGCGGGACGATCACGATTCGATGCCTCTCGGAAGGAGCCGACGCCCTCCTCGAGGTGGTCGACAACGGCATCGGCATGACCGAGGACGTGAAGGCCAGGATCTTCGAGCCCTTCTTCACGACGAAGGGACTCTCCGGCACCGGGCTCGGTCTCTCGATGGTCTACGGCATCGTGTCGCGTCACCTCGGCTCGGTCGAGGTGGAGACCAAGCCCGCGGCCGGGACCACGGTTCGCATGCGGTTCCCCGTCACCGACCGCTCCGCGGGTGCGGCGAAGGCGGGCACGCCGCCCCGGACGACGCACCAGGCGCGGATCCTGGTCGTCGACGACGAGCCGGAAATCCTGAGCGTGTTGAGCGACGCGCTGACGGCGGCCGGCCACCTGGTCATCACCGCCCCGTCGGGCTCGGACGGGGTGGCGCGTTTCCGCGCCGCGGCCTTCGACGCCGTGCTCACGGACTTGGGGATGGCGGACGTGAGCGGGTGGGAGGTGGCGCGGACGGTCCGGACGGAGGGCGAAGCGCGGATCGTGCTGGGGCTGGTCACCGGATGGGGCGCCACGATCAGCGAGGAAATGGTGACGGCGCACGGCGTCGACTTCGTCATCGCGAAGCCCTTCGACGTCGACGACCTCGTGACGAAGCTGAATCAGGCGATCGAAGCCAACGCCGCTATTCGGGCGAGAGCCGCTTCACCCAGCGAAAGTCGCCCGACTTGAGCCGGCGCCTCCGGTAGCCCATCGCCTCCAGGAATCGCTCCCCGTCGTCGTAGCCCTCCGGAACCTCGGCCGTGATCGTGCCCACCGCGAACTCGTCCATCAGGAATTGCTCGACCAATTCCAGGGACGCGCGCCCGTAGCCCTTGCCGCGTTCCGTCTGGGCCAGCACCAAGCCCCGCAACACCGCCGGTACGTCGTCGGCGCCCGTTTCCACTTCGATCGTGCCGATCAACGCCTTGGAATCGGCACGCCGAACCGCGAAATAGAAGCGGCTGTCGTCGGAGAGCGCCTCCTCGTACATCATTTCGACGTCGGTCGGGTCGAAGTCCGGCGTGCCCGTGACCGCCTCGAAGTACTCGGGCGCATCGAGGTAGACCTTCATGATGGCCGGGAGGTGCTCGGCACCCGGGGTTTCCAGGTAGACCTGTGGGCCGTCGATGCGGGTGGTCGTGGAGCTCATCGGAGGAGCACCGCCTTTTGGACGCGCGTCCGACCGGCGGAGCGCAGTTCGAAGAAGTAGATGCCTGACCCCGCGGCCCGTCCGCGGTCGTCCAAGCCATCCCAGGTGAACGGAATCGTCGAGGGGGTGGCGTTGCCCTCGGCCAGCGTGCGAACCAGCGAGCCATTCGCCCGATAGACGCGTACCACAAACGGCCCGGTCCGGTCCAGGGAGACCGAGAACGTCGCCGCGGGCCGGAACGGATTCGGCCTCACCCGAGTAATCGCGAGGGCGCGCGGCGGCGAGGAACTCCCCGGCACTTCGACACGCACCGGTCCCGCTTCGACCGAGGCCTCGCCCTCACGCGAAACGGTGAGCCAATACGAATAGGCGCCGCCGGGGACCACGTCGCGATCCTCGACGAGCCCCGCCTCGGGCGTGCTCGCGACCGTGAGGATGCGCCGCCGCGCTTCCGCGCCCTCGGCCCGATCCACCGCGATGATCGCGTCCGAATGATACGGAACCAGCCATTCGAGGCGCACGGCAGGCGAGGGTCCGGTCGAGACCGGCTCGGCCGTGAACCGCTCCACGGCGATCGCGGTCGTGGCGCAGGAAGCGTCGCCCGTCACGGTCACGTCGTCGATCCACCACCCGAGCCCGCCGTCGGGCGGCTCGGAGTGGAAGTGGAACCCGATCTGAATGAGGCCCACGAATCCCGTGAGGGGCACCAGGACCTGCGAGAAGGAGGATTGGAATCCGCTGAAGCGAACGCCGGTGTTGTATCCGCCGACCGGCTCGAGCGAGGCCCAGGAGGCGCCGCCGTCCGTCGAGATCTCCACGGTCAACCCGTCCCTCACGAATTCGGACTGGTAGCGATGCCAGAAGCGGAGCGTGTCCGCCGTTCCGGAGATCCGGATGGGCTGGCTGACCAGTCGGGAATCCTGGGCTGGAGCGTACGTACCCAGAATCCCCTCTGGGCCGAGACGCCATGCCCACGAGCCGCCCGGCGTGTGATTCACTCCGGCCTCGCGATGCCACTCGTTCGTGCCGCCGCATCCGGTCGGAGCTCCGACCCAGCGAAGCTGGGTGCCCTCGAAGTTGTCGCAGAGCCCCGAGCGCTGCCCGATTAGGATCTGCACGCTGTCCGCCTGCACCAGCCCGGAAGGTCCGGACACCGTGAAGGAGAGGTTCAGGCCACGGGGGTCGGGCGTCGGGTTGATCCCGGCGTAGATGACGGTGCCCGTGTTGACCTGATTGCCGAGAATGACACCGTAGTAGATCGAATCGGCCAAAAGACCGGCGAATGGCTCGCTGATCGCGACCTTGGCCGTGAGCTCCTGCGTCGGGAGATCCGAAAGGTTTTCGAGCGGAAAGTAGATCCGGATCGTCTCGCCCGGTTCGACGAGCCCGTTTCCATTGTTCGCGCTCCCTTCGAACGGCGTGTCATCGACGATCACGGCCTTTCGGCGAACGCTCGTTCCCGTGACCAGGAAGTCCGCAGTCACGATTCCGCCCGCTTCCTGAATGTTCGCGACGCTGACCTGCGACGTGATCCCGCAGTAGGTGTTGCTGTTGGGGCAGGTCACGCCGTTGAACAGGGTTCGGTCGAGCACCCCGGGCCATGGATCGTGCAGGTCCCCTCGATTTCCGGTCACCGTGATTTGGCCGCCACAGACGGCCTCGGTCTCCTGCGATCCGTTCGCGATGTCGAGGTTCGCCACGCCGTGAAACCCGAACCCCTGGGTCGACTCGACGCCGCCCGCCTCCTCCACGTCCACCAACTTGTGCGAGGTGACGTTGTTGTCGAAGACCGATCGATCGACGTGATAGATGATGAGCCCGTGCGCCGGCCGGGGATTCATCGCGTTCTCGATCGACGATCGGGTCAAGCCCTGGTCGAACCCGATCGGTTGGCGGTTCTCGACGAGAAAGAATTCGCTGCCGTCGCTGCCGTTCGTCCAGAGGCGGAAGACGTCGCCCCCGCTCTCCACGGGCGGAATCTGGACCCCGAAGGAATCCTGCGACACCCAGACGGGATCGATCCACCCGAGCAGGCTCTTGGTTAATGCTGAAAAGTGCGCGGGGCTCGATCCCAAAGGCTCGCCCACGCGATGCGTGTAGACGCCGGTGCCCATGACGTCCCAATCGCCGATTCCAGCCGAGGCCGTGGGGGAGTTGCTCGTATCGTAGAGGTCCGGCTGACCGAGCACGTGGCCGAACTCGTGGCAGAACACACCGACGGAGATGAGATCGCCGGCGGTGGTCCAGGGAGAATTGTTCTGCCAGCGCTCCGGCTCCAGCGTGTAGTGATTCGCGAAGACGCCGTCGAGCGCCGCGGGGCCGCCGGGCATGGTCCACTTGTGGGACCACAGATCCGCATCGTTGTCGGTCTCCTCGCCGCCGGGTCCCGCGTGAACGATGAAGAGGGCATCCACCACGCCGTCGTCGTCGCCGGAGTTGGGAATCATGTCCGGCCCGTCGTTGTCGAACTGATTGAAGTCGATCACCGGGTCGACCGCGCGCACGGCCTCGAGCGCCAGCTGCTGCGCATTCATGGGCGGCACGCCGAACCCACCCTGGTTGGCCGTATAGAAGCTGTAGACGCGCGGCATGGTCACCCATTCCGTGACCACGCCCTCGATGTCGAATTGCCCCCGCGAAACCTCACGGTAGTAGTCGCGAAGACTCCCCGTCGGGTGAGTGCCGACCGAGAACAAGAGATCGGAGAACGCGGCCGGCGTGTGATCGATCGTGTCGGCGGCCATGTCGGGGAACTGAACGAGGATGACGACGGCCTTGTACGTGCGGCCGACCAGCGGGCCGAGCGACTCGGCCTTGTCGGCGCCGCGCTTCTGCGCGACGGCGTGAGCGGCCCGTGCGAGCGATGCGCGGGATCTCGATTCCTTACCGAAGACACTCCCACCGTGTGAAATCGGGGGCGCGGCGACGCAGGGAACGGCCAGGAGGAGGTACGACAGGACCGCAAGGGCCCAAATGGGGCGCAACGACCGACTCCCTCCGGCAGGGGTAAGTCGTGGCGCTGCTTAGGGATTCGCGGGTAAAGCCTTCGGGCGTTCGAACCCGGCGCGCTCCTGCTTTCCCCAGCCGCCACGCCCCAGAATCATATCGACCAAGGCGCCGAGGCGGAAGAAGAGAGTCAGGATGCGATAGGTGAAGTTTTCCAGGACCCCGATCCCGATCATGAGAGCAAAGTCGCCCCACGAGCGATACAGGCCGAACGAGAGCTCCTCGAGGAATACGGCGGAGATCGACAGGAACGCGCCCGACGTCACGGAGAGGAAGAGGAACGCCCAGAAGTAGAGCGGCGAGAGAAAACCCATGAAGTAGGCGATCGGAATGATGATGTACCCCACGAGCTCCACGATCGGGCCCATGCACTCGAACAAGATGTAGTACGGAAACCCGACCCACCGAAGGGACCCCGAGTTCTTCTCCCAGAGAATGGAACGGTGGCTCCAGAGCGAATGCAGGAGGCCGCGGTGCCACCGCGCGCGCTGGCGCGCCAAGGTGCCGAGCGATTGCGGGACCTCCGTCCAGCAGATCGGATCGGGGAGGAAGACGACCGAGTAGGGGCGCTTGTTCACTCTCATGTGATGGTGCAGGCGAAGCACCAGCTCCATGTCCTCGGTCACCGTGTCGGAACGATACCCGCCGACCTCGATCACGACGTCTTTCCGGAAGAGACTGAACACCCCAGAGAGGATCAGCAGATTGTTCATGGCAGAGAGGCCGAGCCGGCTCGCGACGAACGCGCGCAGGTACTCGACCACTTGGAACGCCGCCAGGATGTTCTGCGGCAGCCGCGGTTCGACGACGCGGCCCCGCTCCACCTTGCAGCCGTTCACGACGCGAACTTGTCCGCCGACCGCGATCACCCGATCCGGGTCCTCCAGCAGGGGCCGGACGACGCGTAGGAGGGCGTTCTCCTGGAACACCGTGTCGGCGTCGATCGTGCAGAAGAGCGGATAGCGCGAGACGTTGATCCCGGCATTCAGGGCCTCGCTCTTTCCCGCGTGCTCCTTGTCCACGACGACGAGGTTCGGCGCGAACTCCGAGCGGTAGATTCCGCGGGTTCGACCCGCGGCCGGCAGGCTGAGGCGCGTGACCGCCTCGCGCCGGGTCAACTTGAACTCGCGAACCAAGCGGGCGAGCGTGTCGTCGGTCGATCCGTCGTTGATCACGATCACTTCGTGCTGCGGGTAGTCGAGCGAGAGAACGGAGCGCACCGATTCGACCGCGGTCTTCGCCTCGTTGTACGCCGGCACCAGAACGCTGATCGGGAACGTGAAATGAGATTTCGCGACCGCCTCGTAGTCCGCGTAGAAGTTCTGGGCGAGGCGGCGGCGCATGTCGAAGAAGGAGAGGATCAAGAGCCCGAACAACACGAGCTGGAGCGCCGCGAAGTAGACGAGAACGACGATCGAAATGATGTTCAGCGCGTCGAAGAACCAGACGGGAAGCGTCACCGCATCCATCCTAGGCCCTCCCTCCCGCGGCCGCCGGCGGGAGCGCCGACGGGAGCACCACCGCGACGCCCATTCCCGTCAACGCTTCCACGGCGCAGTCGCGCGCGAAGCGGTCGTTCGACTCCAGCATTCGGGTCAGGACCGGCTTTGCGGGATCGCCCAGCCTGATGAGCGCCTCCATCGCGTTCCGCCGAACCCACCACGAACGATCCTCCAGGCTCTTGCCCAGCGCGCCCACAAACGCGGGGTCGCCGATCTTGCCGAGCGACTCCGCCGCGTGCGCCCGAACGAACCAAACCGGATCTTGGAGCACCGACTCGACGAGCGGCCCCGTCGAGCGGTCGGCGACGCTTCCGAGCGCCCAGGTCGCGGCCGACCGGACGTCGGGCTCGGGATCGAGGAGCGCGTCGCCGAGCGAGCGCGTCGCGCGGGCATCCCTGATCTCGCCCAGGATGCGCGCGGCCCAGAAGCGCGCCTTGGGGGGTCCGTCGCGAAGCGTGCGAATCAGGAGCGGCCCGGTGCGCGGTCCCATCTCGATGCAGATGGCCGCGATCCGCGCCGACACCGACTGCTCGTGCTTCCCGAGGAGGCCGACCAGCGCCTCTTCGGCGGCCTGGAGCTTCATCCGCCCGAGCGACCGCGCCGCCACGTTCCGGACGTCGGGGTCCTTGTCTTCGAGGGCCGAGAGAAGCGTGGGAACAGACGCGGGCACCTTGAGCTCGCCCAAGACGCGGAGCGCGTGCGCGCGCGTCCACTTGAGCCGGCTCCGCGCGTCCTTGAGGAACCGCGCGACCACGCCGCGCTCCTCGAGGGAGCGGATCACGTCGAGCCGGGTCTCGAGCTCGAGCTCGCGAACTTCCTCCGCGGCGATCTGCGACCATCGCCCGGAGATTCCGGCGCCGATCTCGCGGAGCGCCCGTTCCTTCTCCTCGGGAATCGAGAGGAGGAGGAACTGCTTCCGCAGATGGTCGAGGAACGCGCGCTTCGAATCCTCCTCGCGGTTCGAATAGATCTTGTTCGCGATCGCGGCGACGGTCGTGAGCGCGACGACGCCGAGGAGGAGCGCCAGCGTGACGACGAGGACTTCGAAATCGATCATGCGCGCCCCCTCACCACCGAACCGACCCCGAGACCCCGACGTACCAGGTCTCGTAGTCGTTGTTGTCGATCGAATAGGCGCCGTCGATCCCGATGGGGACGGCGTAGAGGGAGGCGACGTTCAAATACCCCGAAAACGCGTGCGCGCGGATGTCCGCGAAGTTGTCGGAGCTCAAGTGCGAGAATTCGTAGCGGAGGCCGTAGTCGAGCGCGGTGCGATTGGAGTACCCGTTCAGGGCGAGCCCCACCGCGTGACGGGCGCTCTGAAGCGGCGTGAAGTACGAGGTCGAGACCTCGTCGAAGTCGCGAAGCAGGACGCCGTAGTCGATCGTGAGGCTCGGCACCGGCAGGCGGATCTTGTACGCGACCCCCGCGCCGAACGACGTCCGCTCGTTGTCGTCCGAATAGGAGCCGAGGCCGGCATTGAGCCGAGCCGAGCCGCGCGCGCTCCACTGCCACGCGAGCTCGGCGTCGGCGCTCGTCTGATCGCCCGCCAGGATCTCGCGCGCGCCGGAGACCGACTTGATCGGAACGTACCCGCGTCCCGCGGAAAGGCTCGGCGTGAAGCGGCCGGCGTGCCACCAGACGCGCGCGTTCCATCCGAAGAAGTCGTCCTCCCCGCCGAGCGGGTAGAGCACGCGCGCGCTCCCCGCCTCGAGCGTCCGGTGCTCGGCCCCGATCGCGAACTGGAGCGGATAGCCGCGGAGGAAGGAAAGGTCGGCGCGCAAGACGGTGGCGCGGAGGTCGTAGTTGAGCGCGGTGTCGCCGGGCGCCGAGGCGCCGTTGTCCTCGAAGGTGACGAGCCACGAGGCGCGCGCGGCCACGCCGACGGCGCGCGAAACGGTGCCCGCGGCGGCCGCGAAGGGACCGCTCGACTCGATGACGAAGTCGGGACCGACGTCGACGTACTGCCGCTCGCGGGACGCCGTGAATCCGCCCCCGATCGACATCGCCATGGCGCGCCGTGCCGCGGCCTCTTCCTCGGCGAGCCCCTCGGCATCCGCGCCGAGCGGCGCCGCGCGCTGGGTGAGGCGATCCGAGGCCGTCGCGGCGCCGCGCCAGCGGGCGATCGTCGCGTAGCCGAGCCATGCGTCGCCGTAGTTCGGATTGGCTCGAAGGATTCTCCGGTACTCGGCATGCGCGCCGGCCCGGTCGCCCGCCCACGACATCGCGCGCGCGTACCCGACCCGGGTCTCGAGGTTGGTGGAATCGGCGGCGATGGCGGCCCGGAACTCCCGGAGCGAGGACTCATGCCGCCCGGACCAGGCCAGCACGCGCGCGTAGCCCGCGCGATCGAACGGCCGGTCGGGACGCTTCGAAAGGAGGATCCGATACTGCGCGATCGATTCGTCGAACTTGCGGTCCCAGGCCAAGACCCGCGCCAGGAGCGACTGCGTCTCGACGTTTTCGGGGTCGCGCACGAGGGATTCACGAAGGACCCGAGCGGCGTCGCCGAACTGCTTCGAATCGGCGAGGCGTCGAGCCCGGGCGAGCGCGCCTGACGAGGCGTCAGCTCCGGTATCGGGGGTATCGGGGGCGTCGCCGAAGACGGAGTCGGCGGCGGAGGATTCGGAAGGCGCGGGCGGCACCGGCTCGTCCGCGCTCTGACCTCGGGCCGGATTCGCGACGAACAAGAGAAGCAGAAAAAATACCGCCAGCGCGACTCGCAAGGCGCGGTCGCTAACGGCGGGCGTCGAGTTCCTTGCTCCTTCGCTGTTCACGGACTTCCATTTCCTCGAAGGCCTGTTTCACCAAGGTAGCGGACAACTTAACTCGTTCCTTAGTTATCGGCTCGTTCCAGCCGTTCCAGACATAATTCCGAGAGGGTGGGGTCCGGACCCTAAATTCGTCTCCTACAATAGCTTGCGTGGTCCCTTCCGGCCCAATG
>DATEND010000237.1:0-2235 GCA_035275245.1 Candidatus Eiseniibacteriota bacterium | reverse complement strand
CAGTGGAGACAGTCGAGGCCGTCGGCCTCGAGCGCGCGGTGCCGCCCTCCCGGGGGGTGCCACGTTCCCGGGTGCGTCGGTCCGAAGACGGTCACGGTGGGCACGCCGAGCGCGACGGCCACGTGCTTCGGCCCCGAATCGTTGCTGACCAAGACCGCGCACCGCGCGATGAGCGCGCCCAACTCTTGCCAGCCCGTCGCGGGCGCCAGGAGGGACGGCGCGCGCATCATCGATCGTGCCGACTCCACGGCCGTGCGCTCCCCGGGGCCCCAGAGCCAAATCACCGTCGCTTCGCGGGCGAGCGCGTCCATCGCCTCGGCGAAGCGCTCGGGCGCCCATGTTTTCGCCGGCCACGTGCCGGTCGGGAGACACGCGGCCAAGGGTTTCGATTCTTCGCGCCGCGCGTCGGGCGAGGCGAGCCATCGGTCGATCGCGGCGCGGGCGGGGTCCGAGACGCGAAACGTGAGGTCGAGTCCGCGCGCGGGCACTCCAGCCGCGCGGAGGAGATCGAGCCCCGCCTCCGGCGCGTAGCGAATCCGTGGGCGGCCGTCCGGTCCGAGTGGTTCGCGCGGAACGCGGAGCGTGTACGCGGCGCGCCGGCCGGCGATGTCGTAGCCGATCCGAAGCGGGGCGCGCGTCAGCCGCGTGAGGAACGCGGTCCTTGGACTCGAGACCAAGTCGAGGACGGCGTCGTACCCGCCCCGCGCGAGGCGGCCGTAGAGGAGAAGCTGCGAGCGAATCGACTTCCGGTCGAACTCGATGACGCGATCGACGTCCGGGTTCCCCACGAGGAGTTCCCCCATGCCGCGCGAGGCCAGGACGTCGATTCGGCCTTTCGGAACCACGGCGCGAAGCGCGCGCAGGGTCGGCGTCGTGAGAAGGAGATCGCCCCCGGCGCGATGCCGGATGACCAGGACCGTGCCGGCGCTCTCGAGCGATCGAACGCGCGCGCCGTCGTCACGCGCGCCGGGGCGGCCAGGCTCAGCGGGCTCAGCGGGCATCGGGGCGCCCTTCTCGAATCTGGCGGATCAGGTCGCTCGACGCGTGCCGCTTCGGATCCCCGGCGATGATGGTGCGGATGCCGAGCGCCTGAGCCGCCGCGCGTTCGGGTACCGATTCGACCGTGTAGTCGCTTCCCTTGGCGTGCACCGCGGGGCGAAGGCGCCGCAGCACCTCCTGGACGTGGTCCTCCTCGAACCACGTCGCCCAATCGACACAAGCGAGTGCCGCCACGAGCTCGAGCCGCTCCTCGAGCGGGATCAGCGGACGCCCTGCTCCTTTCAAGCGGCGTGCGGATTCGTCGGAATTGAGCGCGACGACGAGGCGTTCGCCCGCCGCGCGCGCGGCCTCGAGATAGCGGACATGCCCCACGTGGAGCAGGTCGAAGATGCCGTTCGCGAGGACGAGCCCCGCCCGCTCTTCGGGCTCCTCCTTGAACCGCGCCTCGAGCGACGCGAGGGCGATCACCTTCGGGTTCTTCGGGATCGGGTCGACCGCCTCCGCGCCGTTCACGCGCCGACCCGTGGGATCGGATGGGCTCGGAGCGCCGACTCGAGCTCCTTCGTGTCGACCGTCGCCGTTCCCCGCTTCATTACGACGACCGACGCCGCGTAGGTCGCGAGGAGGGCCGCCTCTACCTGGGTCGCTCCCGCCGCGAGCGCGAGCGCGGCAGCGGCCGAGACGGCGTCGCCGGCGCCCGTTACATCGGCCACGTCGGAGGAGCCCACGATGGGGATCCTTCGCGCCGTCTGTCCGCGCTCGAAGAGAAGCATGCCGTCGCTCCCGCGCGTGATCCAGACCCCGCCGGCCGCGGCGCTTCGCCTCAGATCCTCCCCCGCGCGACGAAGCGCCGCCGGCGCCAGCGAGGGAAGGTGAAACGCCTCCACGACCTCGTGCTCGTTGGGCGTGAGGAGGGTCGCTCCGCGATAGGACCGAAGCGCGTACCGGGAGTCGACGACGACCGGAATGTTCGCCCGGCGTGCGGCGCCCAAGGCGGCGCGCCGGATCGAAGGACCGAGCACGCCGTAGCCGTAGTCGCTCAGGAGTAACGCGCTGCTCCCGCGAATCGCGCGCTCCGCGGCTCTCGCGAGGGACCGCGCGGCTTTGTCGGAGACGCTCGCGCGGCGGCCCCGATCGAGTCGCACGATCTGCTGCCGGGACGCGTGGCTCGAGCCGGCAAGCACCCGCGTCTTCACGATGGTGCCGGCCGACGCGTCGCGCGCGAGCCACGTTCCC
>DATEND010000236.1:0-10020 GCA_035275245.1 Candidatus Eiseniibacteriota bacterium | reverse complement strand
TAGAGACGATCGCTGCCGACCGGCAGTCCCGTCGCGGTTCGCCAGTTTTCGACCCCGTCTTCGGTGTCCGTCCGCTCATGATTTCCCGCAACCGCGAAATACGGGACTCGGGATGTAAGCGGCTCAGTGATCCGCAGGAAGCGCTCCCAATGCTTGGGGTACCGTCCGTCCTTTACCAGGTCGCCCGTGTTGATCACCGCGGCGAGGACCTGCCCACGGACGCGCAGCGAATCGCTCTTCACCATCATGGCACGCGCCACTTGGTGCTCGCGCGACCAGTTCGGACTCTTGCTGATCAAGTTCGGTATTTCGCGGAGGAGTGCCAAATCCGGAAAGAGGCCGCGCACGATCGCGATCGGAATGTTCACGAGACCCCAGACGATCTTGATCGGATTCGGGGAAATCCCGCCACGGATGGCCTGGAACTGCGGCGCGAGGCGATTCAACCGATAGCCGGGGCGATTGTCCCCGCAGACGAAGACGTTCAGGGTGTCGACCGTGTACCCGTCGCGCAGCCTTCCCAAATAGCGAATCGTGGAATCGCCGGTCCCCGGGATCAGCCCGATGAGCGTGTCCCCGAACAGGGGCCGAAGGGGAGCGGGCCCCGATGCGCTTGGGGTCCCCGCCGTCGAATCCGATTGGACCGGAGATACGGTGTGACCTGCGTACTGGAGGCGGCCCGTCTGGGCACAGCCGGATAGCAGGAGCGCCGCTGCCGCGGCCAGGGCCCAGTGGGAGATCCATCGTGGAGGACGGGGCCCGCCCGGTGGAATCAACCGTGTCGCACTCGCGTCACGATCCACTGGTTGCCCCTTCGCGCGAGCTCCACGGTCGCTGGTTTCGCTTCGCTCCCGTCGACGGAGATCGTGACCGTCAGATGAGACGCGCCGATCCCGAAGTCGACGAGTGGCAGTGCTGGAGTCCGAAGCCGGGCACGTTTGTCTCTTCCGCCAGCTCCGCCTCCTTCTGTCGGACCACCTCCGCGCGCCTCGACGTCCACCTCGTAGGAACGTGCATTCGCGATCCCAACGTCGACCGCGAGGTCGCGGAAGCGAAGCGTGCCGTTCTCCACAGAGAAGAAGTCCAGCGGAGCCACCCGCCCGAACCAGTGCTTTGCGATCTTGTCGCGACGAACGATGAGATTTCGCACCAGGAATTCGCGCGCGCGCGGGTCGTCATACCCCGCCGCGTCCACGGCGGCGGCGATCTGCTCGTCGGAGAACGACGCGACGATCTTGGCCCCCCAGTAGCCGTCCCGGTCGGTCATCTCGCGGAAGGCCGGATGCGGGATCCGCGCTTTGTAGTCCTCCGGCTTGAAGACCTCCGACTCGAAATTCCCGACGGAGGGAATCCCGGTCTCCTGATTCGCCCGGCGCCACGGCTCGGTGACGAACCCCAGCGTCACGAGGCGGCGAAGGGTCCAGGCGAAGTCGAGCGAGTACTCGTAGCCGGATTGGAGGCCTTTCGGCCCGCGCGCCCCCGCCCCGAGCGACGATCCGACGTCGAGGAGGTAGTGTTTCACGTGGCCGAGACTATCGCGCGTCTCGACGAACATGTCGAGCCACTGATGATCCTTGAGGTCCCAGTCTCCGATCCAAGCGGCGAGCACAAAGAGGCCGCGAAGCTCGCGCCGATTCCGATGGCTGTACCAGTCGTTGGTGTCGCCGGGCCGTCGCCGTTCCATGCTGAGGGCACCGAGCGGTTTCCCGGGGAGGAACAGGCTCGCGTACGCCGAATAGCTGCCGTCCGGGAAGGTCGCCCCTTGGGCCAACAGCGTATCCAAATCGGCCTCGGTCATCTGCTCACCCTCTTTTCCGCGAATCAGATCGGGATCGATCTTGAGGTCGCCTCGATGGAATCGGATCGGCGAGTTGTGAGGCACGTTGTAGCCCGCGGCGTGGATCAAGGTGCGCGAAACCATGTCGGCTCCCGATGTAAGCTGAGGGTAGCCCCGCGGGTCCAACTTCACCAACCACTTCCTTTTGTCGGCGTCCACGATCTGGAACCCCACGCTGAATCCACCCTTCTTCGGGTGCTTGATGACCCAGGGCTTCGTGGGGGGGAACGGCGGGTCGGGTCCACCTCGGAGCATCTCGACCGGAACGGGCCGGCGATGGTTTCGATTCGTAAACCAGGAGGAGTTGGGAGCCTCGTCGAACGCGTTGACGTTCACCGCCTCACGGCGCGTACGGGCGCCGAACAGCCTGGCGCCCCAAAGCAACTTGTCGGGAACGTCGAACGCATGGGACAGCGGCTCGAAGAACCCCTGATGAACCTGGGACCCCCAGTAGCTCGGCTCCCACTCCGGCGGACGCTGGATCGGTCGCCGGTCGTGATCGACCCAGGTGCGCTCGTCAATCTCCACGTTTTCGCGCGCCGTTGCTCGCGCACGGCTTGTCTTTGCGCGATCGTCCGCTGGAGCGGAGCGAGCGGGAGCCGACGCGAGCACGATCACGACGGCCAGCAAACCAGGCAGGCACGCCTGGCGATGTCGCAGCGCGCGCCGCATTAGAAGTCGCTCCCGAGTTCGAAGACCACGTGAAGCCCCTCCGGGCTCTGGGCCAACTCGAGCCGGAACGCGTCTTCTTCGTTCAGGCCCAAGCGCAAGCCGCCGCCGTAAGAATTATGGGTAGCGCGGAGGCGGAACGAGCCTGGGTCGGGCGCCACCTCGCCCATCTCGAAGAGCGCGATCGCGTTCAGCCGGCGCAGAATCGGCCAGCGGTACTCGACCCTGGCCAACGCGAGCTGAAGGTCGCGGAATCGCGAGGAATTGTAGCCCGCGAACTGCGACGAGCCCGCGCTCTGTGGCAATCGGTAGAACGGCATAGACGTGGTCGCGCCGCCGCGGGGTTCGACGCCGGTGTACACGCCGCGGAAGGCGAGCACTCGATGCTTGGCGAACACGGGAACGTACGCGCGTCCTTCCACCCACCATTGGGAATAGTCGGGATCGATGGATCGAATTCCGGTCGCGCGCCGCACGTCGGCACGACCGTGGATGCCCCGTGACGGGTCGCGTCCCTCATCGATCGCGGCGAGATCCACGCCAATCCCGTACAGGAATTCCTTCGTCGCGGTGTTTGCGAACGGCACCGTGGACGTCGCGTGGACTTCATCCAGGAGCGGCGATCGGTTGTAGCCGCGGCGCGGCCCCATGCTCGAGAACGCTCCGACGAGCCGCACGTGTTTCAACGGCGAGGAGCCGAGCAGCACCGCCGCCTCTACGTTTGTGTTCTCCAGGAGATAGTAGGACAGGTTCGTCTTGAGCGAGCTGTTCCCGATCCCGTAGTACCGCCTCGTCGGCTTGTAGTCGTAGTCGGCGCGAATGCGCAGGCTCACGGGTCGGGGAGAAATCAGCGACTCGCGGAATCGAATGTGGCGCTGGTCCGTCAAGGACCATGTCGCGCTCGCGCGGAGCTTGGTGTTGGCCGTTGGGACACCAAGCCAAGTGACGGCCGGGCCCACCCGCAGGTCGGTCGCGGTGCCGACCTCGACCGCGACGCCCAAAGAGGGACCAAGCTTTGGTGCCTTCTTCGGCTTCGGGTCGAGAAAGCGCGGGCCGAAGTGCCCGACGCCGGCTTCGACGCCACGCGCCACGAGCCGCAGTGGGAAGAACACGACTCGAAACGGCGTGCGAAGCACCGTCTCCCACTCGCGCTCGTGATCCTTCGGCGCGACGCGCGGCCCGTCCGCCGTGCTGTCGGCGTCGAACGACGCGTCCGGTGCGACCCAATTCGAATCTCCGAAGGCTTGGGCCTGCGCACGGTTCGGCTCGCTCAGGAATGGGACCTGAAATGCGAGAATCGTGAACAGAGCCAACGGGACTGCGAACCTTCGTCGTTGCGTGTTCGGCTCTATCGAATTCATTGGGAAGTTTTCCCATCGGGACCGTGAGGCAACTCTTACGAAGGACTCCGGCGGGTCAACGTGGCATACCGCGTGCCACGAGGGGGTCTCGGGGGCACGAGGGAGGAGGACGAAGGGAGAGGCAACCGATTGGCTTCGAGTCAACTGTGGCAATGTGCGCGACTCCGTACACTCGTCGGTATGCCCTGTTTTGTGGCACTAATAATGACGGCTCTTACGGCCCCCTTTGAACATTTGGGGGCACCAGAGTTCCAATCGCGGTGTCAGTCCCTGTCCTACATGAGATGTCGCCCGCGTTGCGGGCCTACTGCGGTTTCGTCCCTTTGTCGCGCGTAGGAAGAGGCTCTGGGGGTGTCTCGGGTTGTGGATGCGGCCGGCCCAACGCGGCCGCGGCGAGCGTGGTGCCGGGTGTGGCCGGCGGGGTGGTTTCCGACTCGGCCGCGGGAGTCGTATCGGGAGCCTCGACCCCTTCGCTCTCGACGCGCGCTTCTTCCGGTCGCTCGGCAACAAGCGCGCGGAGCCGCCGAGCGAGCGCTCGCACGACCACTTGAAGCAGCGGCAGGTCGCCGGCGGCAACGTCGTAAAACTCGTCCCGGTGGAGCGCCAGCAGGAGTCCGTCTTGCACGCACTCCGCGCGATGGCCCCGCGCCGAGTCGTCCACGAGAGACCACGTGCCGAAGGCCTCACCGGGCCCCACTTCGGACATCGGTCGATCATCGGTCGAGAGTTTCACGCGGCCCTCGACCACCATATAGAGCGCGTCCGCTGCGTCATCCGCTTTATAGATCCTGTCGCCCTTGGAGATCTCGACCTCGCGGGCCGCCTCCGCCAAGCCAAGGAGATGACGCGGCCCGACGTCGCTCAGCAGGTCGGCGTTCTTGAGAATCAGCACTCGTTCTACCGGCGTCAGCATCGTGCTCCCTTCGAGAGCGCGGCCAGTTCCGCCCTGACCAGCGCGTCTTCATTTCCGCCGGTCTCGAAAATCGACCGATCGAGGGACGGCGCGTATCGCGACGCGCGAACGGCGCAGGCTCGGAGCCAGCCATCGCCCCATCTCCACGCGGAGCGAATCGATTCGGCGACTTCGTCGCGTTCGGCAACCTCGTCGCGCTCGACCGCCGCCCCTTCCCTCACTTCAACCGCCGCTTCCCCTTCAAAGATCCGAGACACGGGGCGGAATACGGCGCGCGGAAGCACGTGGCTCAGATACTCCAGAGCCAGCGCGGCAGTTTGCGGCTCGGGCGATCGCAGCCGCTCGAACGCGCCGGCGAGCGGCTTGGCCTCGTACCAACACGCCAGCGCCCGGAGACCCCGCTCGAGCGCCCATTCGGCGGACTCTTGCAGACTCGCGGCGAAGAGGCGCACTTCCGGAGCTGCGTGGGACACGATCCCCTTGGCCGCCTCCCGATTCGCGCGATGATCCGCCAATTCACGAAGGAACAACTTGTGAGCCGTGGCGCGCGAAAGCACTGGCTCGCCGCGATCGGAGCGAATGCGGCTCATTCCGTCGAGCCCGAAGTGGCGCAGCCTCGGATCGCCGCTCTTCGCCAACGTCATCAACGCCTTTCTCGCGCGCGACGAGGCGATCCGCCCGAGCGTTCGCGCTGCGAGAGATTGTGCCCGCGGGCCCCCCGCGCCGCCCAGAAGCGGCTCCAGTTTGGACACAACCGGGTCGCCGATCGCCGTGGCGGCCTGCCTCGCCTCACGGCTCAGATCGGGGATGACGAAGAGCGCCACCACGGAGTCCGCGAGGTCCCGGTGGGCACGCACCTTCGCGGAAATGAGCGCGACGCGCTTCACCTCGATGTCCGAATTCTGGAGCAGCACCTTTAATCGCGGCACGGCCGTCTTGGTGGGCATGGCGCCCGCCGCTCGCGCGGCCAAGAGCAGGTCCTCCCGCGAGCCGGACTCGATTCGCGCGTCGATCCATGCCGGCGAGATCGCGTTTCGCGCCTCGTACGGCCGCTCGAACAGGGCATCCAGCAGATACAGGCGAAGCGACGCGTCGTCGCCCTCGAGGAGGCGGCGGGAGAAGGCCGTCGAGTCCGTACTCGCGGTGAGCAGGAAGCTCACCGCCGCGCGTCTCAATGACTCGTCCGTCTCGTTCAGGAATCCTTCGATCGTTCCTCCCACGTCGCTCAGGCTCATGGCCTGCATTGCCTGAACCGCCGCGGTTCGGACCGCGGGCGACGAATGTTTGAGGCAGCCGCGCACGGCGCTGGCAACGTTCGAATGACGCGTGGCCTGGCACAGCGTGAGCGCGAACACGACCTGGCGTTCGTCGTGGGCTTGCAGGGCGCTCAGCAGAGCGTTGCGCACGGACGGCGTCCGGGCGGTCTCGGGCGCATCGTCGGTTTCCACCCATCGGGTACTCAGCGCCCGTCCGAAGGCCCGCACGTATTGTTGGTTCAGAATCAGGATCACGACGAACCAAGCGAGGGCTAAGGCACCGGTCACGATCGCCACGACCATGGATCCAACGCCGACCGTATGAAGCACGGCGATCAGCATGAGGCCGACCGCGGCATCGGCCCAGCGCTCGACTACCGTGTCGATCGCGGGTTTGATGCGGCGCCGCTGGCGGGGATGGATCGGAGCGTAGTAGATCTCGCTCGACGCTTTCCCGAGGGTCTGAAAGACGATGCCCTGAGCCCAACGCATCGCCACGATCACCCAAAAGACCGGGTTGATTGTGATGAACAAAGAGAAAAGGAGGCCCGTGAGCGGTTGGAAGGCCGTGGCCGGCCACAGTCCGAGCCACCGGAGGACCAACCCTGCCACGCTGAATTGAAAGAGCAAAGAGAGCGCGTTCAGACCTACGTAGAACTGACCGAAGAACTCCATCAGCGAGTGTTGGTCCAGGTAGATGCTCTGGATGAACAACTTGAACTGAAAGTCGACGAGCGTCGACACGACGACCGATAGCGCGAGCGCGACGGCGAGGATCTTGATGTATCTGGACCGTAGGATGCTCTCCCATCGGGAGGAGGACGCCGTGGTTGGCTCCGGGGGCGCGGGACGGCTGGCGCGGTGCTGCTCGACGACGCGCAACAGTCCATAGGCCAGGGCGAAGAGTCCCGCCAACGCCCACATCAGGCCTGTGTGCCTTAGAAACGGGGTCGACCAAGCCGCAAATCCCCCTCCGATGAGACCGCCCAACAGCCCGCAGCCCCCGTAGAGCGGGAATACGGTTCGCGCGCGGCGCGAGTCCCACACGTCGAGCGCGAGCGCCCAGAATTGCGGCAGGAGCATCATGGCTTGGCTGCCGGTCCAAATGTAGAAGCCCATGATGGCCCAACGAGGGGCGCTCGGGAGAGTCGCCGCGGCCAACACGCTGAATCCGATCGCCGCCAATTGGTTGAATCGATTGGCACCGGCGGTGGTGAACCGGCGTGCCACGAAGCTCTCGAGCCAAACGAATCCCGCGGCTGCCACGGCGACACCGATGTACGCATAGGGAAGCGCCTCGGCGCCGTATGCCGACAAGAACAGGGCGTCCCGAAGCACCTTGGCGACCGTGTAGGCGCAGAAGAGGGTCGCGACGAGGGCCCCCATGAGGATCAGGAGCCGCTGCTCGTGAGATTCGATTCCCAGCCGGCGGCCGAGATTGTTGAAGGAGAGCGCCACGGTCTTGGCCATCCGTGCAGCTCCTATGGGTGGCGAGGCGTTTTACGATGGCGGTCCTCGATCGGGCCGCATCGGGTTCTACACCATGTATTGTAGCTGATCTCCGAATCATCCTGCCCGCTCGCACGGCAACGAATTGCGGGCGCCTGGGGGCTGCGCCCGCATCGTTGCTCCGAGCCGCGGCGTGACGACGACGCGGTTTCGTCCCTAGTTGTTGCCTCGGCCGTTCCCTCTGCCCCTGCCATTCCCCCGGCCCCATGCCCGCGGATAGTTGCGCCAGTGTTCGCGCGGAACTTGGTACAACTCATCCGGGACGGAGTTCACGTCTATCCTCGTGAATCGACCGCTCACACGCGGAGACGAATACCACTGGTCGTCGTTGTACACGTAGTACGTCCCGCCATAGCGGAAGACGTCGTAGTCCGGACGCTGCGCGGAAGAGATCACGTACACATCGGTGCCGCTGATGATCGACCAGCGCGGCTCGGAGCCGAAGGTGACCTGGAAGCTCGCGGACGAGCCGCCCGATCCGTAGTCGCCGTCGTAGTCCGGATGGAGGCGCCGCCGCGCTTGAGTTAACATGGAGGCTCGAGATCGGACGGCCTCACAGGAGGGAACACCGATGACGAGAATCCTCATCCTGGCTGCACTTGTGTGCGGGATCTCCGGCGCTAGCTGCCTCCAGTCCGGCGATTCGTTGGCCGGTGAGGGCACGGTGCATCGCGGCGTCGGCCCCGAGTGCCCCGATGAGTGGCACATCGCCACTTCCAAGGGCATCTTGTGGCCGGTGAAGGATCCGGCATTTCAGATCGAGGGGCTCCGCGTTCGGTTCAGGGCGCGCGAGGTGAGCACCGCCAGCACCTGCATGGCTGGGCAGATCGTGGAGTTCGACTCCATCGAGAAGCTTTGATCGGCGACCCCGCATGGAGATGAGAGCAAAGGCGCTCCAGATCGTTCTCGCTTCGGCCGCGCTGTGCCTCGGCTGCTCGAGCGAGGGAGAGCGCCGGGAGCCGCGGGAGCCGCAGCAACCGACCGAGCAACGGGTCGGCGATGATCCCACGAGCTTTGTGAACAAGGTGTGGGAGGCGAGCGACTCGACGGGAGTCGAGGCGGGGACGATCTATGTGTTCCTATCGGAGGGCACGCTGCTCATCACGTCGAGCCGCGAAAAACCAATGATCGGAACGTGGAGGCGGGATGGCGAAGGGTTGACGATGGTCGAGGAGGGCGAGCCCTACAAGGTAGACATCCTGCGCCTCAGCGCCGACGAGTTCAGAATCCGGAGTAACAACCCCGGCGGAGCCGTGGAGATTCGGCTCGTACCGGCTTCGACGAGCCCCGCATCGATGTAGCCGCGGCCCGCCGCGGATGCCGAGCGGCTACCGCTTCGCCGCGCCCTCCCCGAAGCGCTCCGCCGCGCGGAGGCGCGCCTTGGCCGCCTCGACTTCGCGATCTTTGGGCGGGGCCGTCGTGGTCAGCCCGTCGAGCAGTCGCCGCGCGGCCCGCGCCACCTCGTCGACGGCGCGATCGAAGGCCTCTTCATTGGCTTGGGACGGCTTGTTGAAGCCGCTGATCTTCCGCACGAACTGAAGCGAGGCGGCCCGGATCTCTTCGTCGGTCGCGATGGGCGAGAAATTGTAGAGCGTTCGGATGTTTCGGCACATGATCCTGCTCCTCTGGGTGTTTTTGTCCTCGGGCTCACCTACGCGCCGGCGAGGCGAAGCAGGCGTTGAAACTGGGCTTCCGTGAACGGCATCACCGAAAGCCTCGGGAGTCGAGCGAGCTCCGTTCCCTTCAGCACCGCGTCGGCCTTGGCCGCAGACAACGTCACCGGCTTAGGCAGCGCGCGATCGGCCGCGAGATCCACGACGGGTCGCTTCGGATTCTTGAGCTTGGGGTCCGGGTATGCGTCCGAGGCCGCGACCGCGAGGCCCACCGCCTGCTTCTCGTCGCCGGTGTGATACACGACGACCGTGTCGCCCTTCCGGATCGTCGCGAGGTGTTTCAGCGCCACCGGATTCGATACGCCGTCCCACACCGTGCGCTTGTCACGTTGGAGGTCTGCGTACGAGTAGGTCGAGGGTTCGGTCTTGACGAGAAATCGCGCCATGCTTAGAGGATAGCAGCCTGCGGGCCGACGTGCACCTCCCGGGCCTCTTCCAGAAATCGGCAGAAGGCGTTCGCGAGCTTCATCTGCCTCGGGCTCTGGCAGTCGGGTTCGAATAGCCGGGGGCTCCCCACGACGATGCACGCGCACTGCGCGCGCGAGGTGGCGACGTTGAACCGGTTGGGGCTATAGAGGAACTCCATGCCGCGCGGGGCGTCCTCGGGTGTCGACGTCGTCATGGAGTAGATCACGATCGGCGCCTCCTGCCCCTGGAATCGGTCGACCGTGCCCACGCGGGTGCCGGGCGGCAATCCCGCGCTGAGATCGGCGACCTGAGCATTATAAGGAGCGATGATCAGGATGTCGTCGAGGCGGATCGGGTGCTCCTGGCCGTCCCGATCCCGCCAACGGACGCCGCC
>DATEND010000235.1:0-3460 GCA_035275245.1 Candidatus Eiseniibacteriota bacterium | reverse complement strand
TTGGACGAGCCGACGGCCGATCTCGGGCCCCACGAGGCGCGACAGTTTCTGACTACCGTACGTACGCTGGCCGAGGCGGAGTCGGTGCCGGTCCTGTTCACGACCACCTGGCCGCGAGATGCATACCCCGATGCCACCCAGGTGACGATTCTCTGGCGCGGCGCCGAGCCGGTGACGATGCCCTCCAAGGAGTGCACCGAGGCGGCACTCGTGCAACGCTGGACCGGCGGGATCGGGATCAGGCGCACGCCCACCGGGCCCCACACTCCGGGGGACACGCTTCTCCGCGTCGAGGGGATCGTCATGGAAGGGCGCGGCCGCGAGACATCCCTCGCGGGAATCGAGTTCGACGTCAAGTCGGGCGAGGTCCTCGCGATCGTGGGCGCGCCCGCGGATGGACTCAACCTGCTTCACGACGCCCTCCTCGGAAACCGCACGCCGGGGCGCGGCTCGATCCATTTCCTCGGCAAGGAAATCATGCGCGCGCCGCGGCGCCATCGCGTCGAGTCGGGAATGACCTTCGTCAATCCGCCGATCGCGCGCGATCAGTCGGTTCCCGAGTTCACAGTCGAAGAGAATCTCATCCTGGGCCAGACGCACGTGCCGCCGTTCGGGCGCCGCGGATTTCTCCGCTACGAGTCGATACGTGGGAATGCGCTGCGGGCGCTTCAGGACTTCGACCTGCCCGACGTGACGCCGCGCACGCGCTTTCGAGACTTGAGCCTTGGGCCCCGCCAGCGCGTGCTCGTGGCGCGAGAGGTGATCCACAATCCGCGCCTCCTCGTCGCGCGCTCGCCCGCACAGGGACTCTCCCTTACCGAGCAGGAGTACGTGCGCCGCACGCTGATCCTCCAATGCGAGCGGGGCAGCGGGCTCCTTTGGCTGACCGAGGAGCCCGAAGAGGCGATGCGCGTAGCCGACCGGCTCGCCGTTCTGACCGCGGGGCGCCTCGTCTGGATTCCCGTCACGGAGACGCTCACCCGGGAGGCGATCATCGCCGAGATGTCGGGGGCCGCGGCATGATGGCCGCCGGACGCTGTCGCGCCGGCCGGCGCGAGATCTTGGCCAATCTCCTCGTCGTGCTCGCGCTATTCGCCGGGACCCACGCGCTCGCGATCGGCGGCCTCGAGCTGAACCCGTCGGCGTGGAGCGCGCCCTGGACCGGCGACGTCGTGCTCGTGTCCGCGGGGCTTCTCTTCCTCGGGATCGCGTTTCTCATGCCGCTCCACGCGGGGCTTCTGAACCTGGCCGTGCATGCGCAATTCCTCGCCGGCTTCGCCGTGGGCGCGGTCATCATCCAGAACGTGGCGATCGATCCGCGCGCCCAGGCGGGGCTCTGTCTCCTCTGCGGAGCGGCAGCGGGCGCGGTCACGGGGGTCGTGGTGGCTTGGCTCAAGCAACGCTGCGCGATCCACGAGATCCTGAGCGGGCTCCTCCTGAGCGCGGCGTTTTCGCCGCTCGCCCTGACGCTGGCGGTCGATCGCGTGACGCCGCCGGCATTGACGATCGAGCTTTCGGCGCTGACTGCTCCGCTCTCGTGGGGGGAAGCGCTCCAGCTGCCGCCGAGCCTGGTCCTCGCCTGGGGGATCCTCCTCCTTTCGCTCGCGATCGTGCTGGGGCTCCTCTTCGCGCACTACCTCCGCGCCTCGGTCTGGGGATTCGAGGTTCGCGCCTCCGGCAGTAACCCGCTCGCCGCCGTTGCGACCGGCATGGACGTCGACCGCGTTCAGCTCACGGTGATGGCGATGGGCGGAGCCTGCGCCGGGTTGACGGGCGCGCTCCAACTCTGGACATCGCCGGCCGTCGCCCTCGAGCGCTGGCCGTTTCCGCTCGGCTTCGCCGGAGTGGCCGTCGCGTTTCTCGGCTTCGGTTCGGTTCGCGGCTCCATTGTCGCGGCACTCCTCCTCGGCGCATGGCTCAATACGCCGTATGCGCGCGACGTCCTGACCAATCCGGGCTACGGCGCGGCGGTGGGCGCGCTCCTCCTGCTCCCGGCGCTCTGGACGCTGCCGCGGCTCCTCCCCGAGCACGGCGCCCCGCGGGCGATCTGGCGCACCCGACACCGAGAGTCACTCTAGCCTCCTCGATTCCGTTCCCCGACGTCGACAGAAGCACCGCAACGAATTCGGCAGCCCCGACACATTCCGGACTTCCCCCGACCATGTCGCGCCTAGCGGCGCAGGAGGGAATTCATGAATCGAACGTGGGGAACCGTTGTGTGGCTGCTCGTCATCGCCGTGGCGGCGGCGGTGGCATTTCGCTTCGCGCCGGCGCGGGCACAGGTGCCGCTGGGGCTCGCGCTCAACGAAGTGCTGGCGGGTCCCGCCCGCGATTGGAACGGCGACGGCGTCTTCGACGCACGGAAAGACGAGTGGGCCGAGATCTGGAACGCCGGCGCCGCGCCAGTGGATCTGGGTCTCTACCGTCTCGCGGACGGCGACTCGACCATCCGGTACGAGTTTTCGGGGATCCTCCCGGCGGGTGCGGTCGCGCTCGTGCTCGGGAGCGCTGCGGAGGATCAACAACGGGCGCTCGGCCGAACCGTGACCGGGCTCAGCCTCAACAACGCCGGAGACACGGTCCTTCTGTTTCGCGTCGAGGGATCGGACACGGTTCTCGTCGACAGCCGGCGTTACGGTTCGATCGAGGGCGCGAGCGATCGCTCGGTGGGACGCCTCGGTGAATCCGGAACGTGGGTGCTCTTCGACGGACTGAACAAATACACGGGGAGCGGCGAGCCGAAGGGGAACGGCTGCAATCCAACCCCGGGCGGATCGAATGGGTGCCCGACCGACGCCGTTGGGACGACGTGGGGGAAGATCAAGGCGCTGTATCGCTAACGACAAGAGCAAGAAGGCGGTCGCCCGCGGAAACCCGTCCGAGGCGGCCGCCTATGGTATCGCCGGGCATAATACCAAAGCAGCATATTGACTTGAGCGTCTGATTGTGAAATAATTCACACTGTTGAAGATGCTAGCGGTGCGGTCGAGGGCGACGGATTGGGGTCGCTCCCCCCGCCCGCCGGCGACCCCCGGGAAACTCGGAACCGAATCGAGGCGGAGGGGGTCTTTAGGACACAGACGACTGCGCGTCCTCATCGGGAGGGCGAAACGATGCGAGGCGACCGCTAGGGACAGGCGGCCGCCTCGCTGTTTTGTGTTCGATTGAACTTCAGAAACGTCGTCGCCTTACGTCCCTCCACCGCTTCGCCCTCGACGCTCCCGTTCCTCCTGCTGCTTCCTCCGCTGCTCTTGCGCCTGCCTCGAGCGACGCTCCTGGCCCTGCCGCGATCGCTGTTCCTGAACTTGCTGCCGGCGCTCTTGCTGCGGCTGGCGCTCTTGCGCTTGCTGCCGGCGCTCCTGCGCTTGCTGCCGGCGCTCCTGCGCTTGGTATCGGCGCTCCTGTCCCTGCGACCGTCGCCGCTCCTGAATCTGCGATCGCTCTTCCTGACGATGCCTCG
>DATEND010000234.1:0-5496 GCA_035275245.1 Candidatus Eiseniibacteriota bacterium | reverse complement strand
GGCGCGATGCGCACAATGTGTGCGGCAATTCGCGCGTTCGCTACTGGGCCGAAGCGTCCTCGGTCGGGTCCTGCTCCACTTGCCCGTCGGCCGTTTCGACGCCGTGCATGCAAGGGCAGGTGCCGAATCCGGACACGTTGGGGCAGCTGTCGTACACTCGATTGTCGCGCCTGCAATAGACTTCGGAGGCGTGACGCGCGAGGAACCATGGGGCGGGCGAGGTCACGTTGCGCTTCATGGTGCTCCTCCTAGGCCCGTCGGCCTCGTTCGCGTCGTCTCCCGCCCTCGGTGCGAGGGGCGGCCAAACGCCGGTTGCCGCACTTGCAGTGCATGACGTGTGCCATCGGACAGGTGAAGTGGGGGGAGAGCCATGGCGAGCCAGAAGCTCGTGCGTTGCGAAATCAAACGAGCGGGAAGCGCCGGCACGGTGCGATACGTGCCGCTCGAGATTTTCGGCCTCTGGGAATTCCTGATGCGGCAGAAACACCAGTTCGAGGTTTCGGCGAGCGTGGCTTCGCTTTGGATCGACGTGGACGAGAATCCCGAAGTCGCCTATGGCGAGAATCAGTACGAGCGCGTCACCGAGGTGACGCTGCTTCGCTACTCGGACGCGGACGGGATGTTCAGCAAGGTGAACCGCTATTTTCCGACGGAGGAGTACCCGGAGCTCAAGGGCCTCCTTCTCAAGCACTACGAAGGCGTGCGTGACCCCGGCGCCCCGAACCTCCAGTTGAAGGAACGGCAAGGCGTTTGGATCCGCCGGGAAACACGTAGCCGGTAGACGGCAATTCGCTAGCCGCCTTGCGATCCGCACTTCCGCCCCGGCATCCCGCACCGGGCGACCCCGCCCGCACCCCCCGCTCCCCCGGAACCAAACGAATCTCAACGCGTTAGCCAGACTTGTCGTGAGCCGATTGGACGGGCCCGGGCGGGTGCTGGCATGGGTCGTGCTGTCATTCTCGGCCGCGGGCCGGCGCCTCACCCTTGCTTCGGGCCGACCGCCCAGAATCAAGACCAAAACCCATCGCCAATCGGGGAGCGACGCCATGGTCGTGGTCAGCTATTCGGGACGTGAGATCAACGCCAAGATCGTCTATTACGGCCCGGGCCTCAGCGGCAAGACGACCAACCTCGAGAAGATCTACGACTCCGTGCCCGAGTCGAATCGCGGCCGCATGGTCTCGATGAAGACGCAGACCGACCGCACGCTCTTCTTCGATCTCCTCCCGCTCGATCTCGGCGAGCTCTCCGGCATGAAGACCCGCTTTCTACTCTATACGGTGCCCGGCCAGGTCTACTACAACGCGACTCGGAAGCTGGTCTTGAAGGGGGTCGACGCGGTGGTCTTCGTGGCCGATTCCTCGCCCGACAAGATGGCCGAGAATCGCGAGAGCCTTACGAACCTCGAGACGAACCTCAAGTCCTACGGGCTCGACATCAAGTCCATCCCCTGGGTCATCCAGTTCAACAAGCGGGACCTTCCGAACGCGCTGCCGATCGACCAGATGAACCAGGAGCTGAACCGCTACAAGGTTCCGACCTTCGAGGCGCAGGCTGCGAACGGCGTGGGCGTGTTCGAGACCCTTCGCGGCGTGTCGAAGATCCTTCTGTCGAAGATCTCGAAGGACGTGATGGACCGGAATCGGGGAAGCCTTGCCACGACCGCTCGGGTGTCCGCCGAGGAGGCGAAGAAGCCTACGGTCGTCGAGGATGCCCCGTCTTCAAAATCGACCGAGCCCAAGAAGGGGCGCGGCAAAATCATGGAGTTCTTGAAGAAGGGCCAGAAGGGGGAAGCTCCCGATCCGATGGCCGACGTTTCGCCCGAGTCGCTCCTGCCGGACGACGTCGTGATGGAGGAAGCGCCGGTCCAGTCGTACGTGGAACGGAATCCCTTCGCCGAAACCCCGATCGAGGCGGCGCCCAGCGCGGCGGAAGAGCCGATGGTGCTTTCGGACGAGGATCTGGTCTTCGAGCGCGACCCAGAGCCGGAGATCGTCCGCGCCGCGGACGATCGCGGCGCCGTCTTCGAGGCGGGCGAGATCGAGCGCGAGTCGTCGTACCAGGCGGACCGCTCGCTCGGGCGCGCCACCTCGGAAAACGGAACGATCACGGTTCCGATCGATCTCGGCTCGGTGCCGGCATCGGGGCGAATCAAGGTCACGTTCCAAATCCAGGTGGAAGTCGTCGAGGAAGAGAAACCAAAACGCCGGAAGCAAAACCACACCCACATGCGCGATCTCGCCTAGCGAGGTCGATCGCGCGCATCGTGCGCCGGAATGACCTGTCGAGGCCCGCTCCGCGGGCCTTTTTCATTGACACGCCTTCGCGTCGATTCATAGGCTCCCCCCATGGACCGAGCGATTCCAATGGTGTTGACCGAGGGAGCGCTGAGCTCCTCGGAACCGGGGCGCGCCGAGAGCCTTGCCTTGGCGGAAAACCTCGCGCGCGGAGGCGGCGACGCCGAGCACGTGCTCCAGGCGGCGCGCATCTTCGCGCTCGAGGGGCAGCGCGACCGCGCGGTCGAAACGCTTCGAAAGGGAATCCTCGCCGAACCGCGGCACGTCGGGCTCCTTTCCCTCCTCGCGGACCTTCTCTCGCGTGCCGGATCCTTCGAGGAGGCGGACCGCTACTTCGCTCAGTCGCTGGAGCAACTCCCGTCCGATGCCGAGACGCGGCATCGCCAGGGGCTCCACTTCGCGCGGCAGGGACGGTGGACCGAAGCGCGCGACGCCTACGAAGAGTCCGTGCGTCTCGAGCCCTCGAGCGTGCGGGGATGGGTGAATCTCGGGCTCACGCGCGCCGACTTGGGTGACCGCTTTGGCGCGATCGCCGCGCTGGAGCGCGCCGTGCGGGTCGATCCCCTGTGCGGCGAGGCTCACTCGAACCTCGGCGTGCTCTACTACGAGGGCGGGATGCGGGCGGAGGCCATCGCGCAGTTCCGCCGCGCCGTCGAAATCGCTCCTGACTCGAGCGAATCCCACTTCAATCTCGGCTGGGCGCTTCTCGCCGAGGACGATCTGGACCAATCCGAGGCTATGCTCGAAGCGTCCGTGCGGCTCGATCCGGCGAACGTGGAGAGCCTCTACGCCCTGGCGCTCCTGCACCTCCGGGTCGGCAAGTACGCTCGCGCCGTGACCGATTTGAAGCAGGCTCTCGAGCACCGTCCGGACGACGCCCGCCTGCACTACCACCTCGGAGACGCCTACAACCGCCAGGACGCGGTGGACCAGGCGATCCTGGCGCTCGAGACCGCCGCGCGACTGAACCCCGACGACGCGCGCGCACACCGACTCCTCGGCGTCGCGTACGACAAGAAGGAGCTTCCGACCCGCGCGCGCGAGGCCTACCGCCGCGCCGCAGCGCTGAACGGCTAGAGACCGGCCGAGCATGTCCGGCGGAATCGGCACCGCGTTCGATGCCGCCCGCCGCGAACGCCGGGGCGCCTTCCTTCCGTTCCTGACGTCCGGGTATCCCGACCTTGCCGAATCCGACCGGCTCGCCTTAGCACTCTGCGAGGAGGGCGCCGACGTGCTCGAATTGGGCGTTCCGTTCTCCGATCCCCTGGCCGACGGGCCAACGATCCAGAAAACGACGCAGATCGCCCTCGAAAAGGGCACGACGCCCGCGCACGTGCTGGGGCAGGCGATGCGGCTTCGCTCCCGCTTCGCGACCCCCATCGTGCTGATGTCGTACGTGAATCCGATCCAACGATACGGGGCGGAACGGTTCGCGGAGGACGCGCGCGCGGCCGGGGTCGACGGCGTGATCCTCGTCGACCTTCCGCCGGAAGAGGACGAACCGCTCTGGCGCGCGATCGGAGGATCCGGGCTCGACACGATCGTGCTCGTGACGCCGACGACCGACCCGAAGCGCATGCCCGCGATCGCCGCGCGCGCGCGCGGGTTCCTCTACGTCGTGGCGCGCCTCGGCGTCACCGGGACGGGAACGGCCGATCCAGGGCTCGCCTCCGTGTTCGCCCGGTGCCGCGCGCACTCGCCGCTGCCGCGCTGTGTCGGGTTCGGGATGGGGCCGGCGAGCGACTTGGCCCCGTTTCGCGGGCGCGCCGAGGGCGTCATAGTCGGCTCGGTGTTGCTCGCGGAGCTGCTCCAGGCGGAAAGCGCCGCGAAGCGTGAGGCGCGCGTCCGAGCGTTCGCAGGGGCGATGCGCGCGCGTCTGCCGGAGCTCTGGGATCCTGCCGCCGCCTGACGCGCCAAGCGCGCGAGTCCCGGGCCTCCCGTCCTTGCCGGCGCTTCTCGGCGTGGTTCGCCCCGCCAACCTCCTCGCCCTGCTCCTTGCCGTCGGCGCGGGCGCCAAACTCGCGGGCGGCGATCCATTCGTTCCGGTCGCGCTGGTGCCGGCCCTGGTCGCCGGGTTCGGGTACGCGCGAAACGACGCGGTGGACGCGGTGGCCGACGCGCTGAATCGACCGGGTCGCGCGATCCCCGCCGGACGCGTCAGCGTCGCCGCGGCGCACACACTCGCTTGGGCCGCGCTTGCCGCCGCGTGGGCGCTCCTCGCGATCACGGCGATCCCGAATCCGAGCCTTCCGCGCGTGGCACTTCTCGTCGCGGCTTCCGCCGCGCTCTACTTCTATAGCCCGTGGGGGAAGGGCCTCGGTCCCCTCGGCGCGTCGACGATCGCGCTCCTGGCGGGGCTCGCGGTGATCTGGGGCGCCACCATGGGACCTCACCCCGAACGTGCGGTCTCGGCCGCGCTGCTTGCGGCCCTCGCGACCTTTGCCCGGGAGTGCGCCAAGGACCTGGAGGACGAATCGGGCGATCGCCGCGCGGGGAAGGTGACGTGGCCGATCCGCGCCGGCCGGCCAACGGTCGCCCGGGCGGTGCGCGTTGCGTCGTGGGCGGCGTTCGCGGTGGTGCCTTTGCCGTGGGTCCTCGGATCGGCATCGCCGATCTACGCCGTCGCCGCCGGGCTCACCGCGTGCCCGCTCCTCGCGTGGGCCGCGACGCGATCGCTTCGAGACGCATCGTCCGCCCGTCACGCGTCGCGCGCGCTCAAGGCGGCGCTCTTGGCCGGGATCGGATCGTTCTGGTTCGGGGCTTGAGGCGCGCGCGCCTGCAGCGCGCCGCGGAAGGCTAGGGGAAGTTCGAGAGGACCCAGATCGCGCGCCCGACACCCCGGCCGTCCGAGGATACGGCGAGGCGGGTGCCGTCCGGCGAGACGCCCAGCGTGATGATCGTCGCCCCCTTGTCCTCGAACCCGACCACCTCGAGCGCGGTCGCCTCACCCGCCGGACTCACCCACCAGACCCCGCTCCGCGCCGAACGATCGGACGTGAAGTAGATCCGGGTGCCGTCGGGGCTCCAGTGCGGGCTGAAGTCATGCACGGGACCGGTCGTGAGCTGCGTCAGCGTCGTGTCGCCGGGCGCCAGCGTGGCCACCCAGATGTGGCGCGAGTCGTCCAAGCTGTCCAGGGCGCTGAAGCAGATGCGATCGCCGCTCGGGCTCCAGGCCGCCTCGCCCGCCTCGAGGCCCGAC
>DATEND010000233.1:0-5434 GCA_035275245.1 Candidatus Eiseniibacteriota bacterium | reverse complement strand
TGAATTCCCGCACGACCGCCTCCAGTTCGCCGTCCTCGAAGACCGTCTCGCGCTGCTTCGCGAGGCGGAAGATGTGCTCCACCAGGGGCCGCTCGGCGGGATGGCCGTGCGCCTGCAGCCAATAGATGACGTTCGACTCGCCGCACATGGGACCCACGTTGATCTCCTGCTTCAACCCAAGCATTCCGGCCGGGACGCTCGAGTAGACGCGATCGGCGAGCCAGGCATCGCCCTTCTTCTCGGCCTTGATCACGGCGGCCGCGTGCACGCCGGTCCCGGTGCGGAAGGCGTCGCGCCCCAGGGCGGGGTAGTTGTACGGGATCGGGACCCGGCAGGAGCGCGAGACGAGCGCGGCGTAGGCCGGCAGCGCGGTCAAGTCGCTCGCGAGCCAGCCCAAGAGGTTCAAGTTGATCAGGATCAAATCGAGCGGCGCGTTCCCCACCCGCTCGCCGACGCCGAGGATCGTGCCGTGCACGCGGTCCGCGCCCGCCAGGAGCGCGGCGAGCGCGTTGGCCACGCCGAGGTCGCGGTCGCGGTGTCCGTGCCAGTCGACGCCCACCGGCTCGCCGGTCGCGTCCACCACCTCGCGCAGGAAGCGGACGAGCCGCGCGGTCCCTTCGGGCGTCGCGTGACCCACGGTGTCGGAGATGCACACGCGCCGCGCGCCGCACTCGATCGCCGTCGTGTAGAGCCGGCGCAGGATCTCCGGCCGGGCGCGCGTCGTGTCCTCGGTCACGTACATGACGGGGACGCCGTTCTTCACCGAATAGCTGACCGCCTCTTCCGTGTGCCGGAGGAGCTTCTCGAGATCCCAGTCCTCGGCGTATTGGCGAATGGGACTCGAGCCGATGAAGGTGGCGGCCTCGATGCGAAGCCCGGTCTGCTGGGTGATGTCGATGATCGGGTCGATGTCGTTCTTGTGGGTGCGCGCCGCGCAGTAGGGCTCGATCGAAAGCTTCGCGCGGGCCATCTCGCGCGCCAGGGCGAGGGTCGCCTCCTTGGCGCGCGGCCCGGCGCCTGGCAGGCCGATGTCGTTTCCGTGAACGCCGATCTTGGCCTGGAAGTGGAGGGCCTTGATCTTGTCGTCGATCGAAGGGTCGGCGACCGACGGGGACTGGAGCCCGTCGCGGAGCGTCTCGTCCACGACCTGCACGCGGCGCGGCGGCTTCCGTGGCGGCCCGTCGCCCGCGTTCCAGTCGTAGATGAGCTCGCGCTCCTCGGGGTTCGTCACGGCAGCGCTTCCACCACCATGGCGATGCCCTGCCCCCCGCCGATGCACGCGGAGGCGACGCCCCAGCGCTTCTTCCGGCGGCGTAGCTCGTAGAGAAGCGTGAGGATCAGGCGCGTGCCGGTGGCGCCGAGCGGATGCCCGAGCGCGATCGCGCCGCCGTTCACGTTCGTCTTCTCGCGCGCGTTCCCCAGTTCCTTTTCTACCGCGAGGTACTGGCCCGCGAACGCCTCGTTGATCTCGAAGAGATCGACGTCGTCCACGGAGAGGCCTGCCTGCTTCAGCGCGCCGCGCGTCGACGGCACCGGCCCGATCCCCATCGTGTCGGGGTCGACGCCCGTCACGCTCCAGGACGCGATCCGCCCGATGGGCGAGAGGTTCCGCTTCTCGGCGTGCCGCGCCGTCGTGACCACGAGCGCGGCCGCGCCGTCCACGATGCCGCTCGCGTTGCCGGCGGTGACGAACGAATCCTTCCCGAACGCGGGCTGGAGCTTCGACAGCCCCTCGCGCGTCGCCCCCTCGAAGCAGTGGTCGTCCTTCTCGATGGGCTTCGCCTCGCGGCCCGGCGGCGTCACCGGCACGATCTCCTCGCTCAGGACGCAGGAATCGATGGCGCGTCGCCCCTCGGTGATGGAGCGGAAGGCGTAGTCGTCCTGCGCCTCGCGAGAGATGTTGTGACGCTTCGCGAGATTGTCGGACGTTTGCGCCATGAATAGGCCGCAGAAGGAGTCTTTGAGCGCGACCATCAACGAGTCCTCGAGCGCGCCCTGGCCCAGCTTGAGCCCCGACCGCGCGCCGCGGACGACGAAGGGCGCCTGGCTCAGGTTCTCCATGCCGCCCGCGAGCACGAAGCTCGCCTCGCCGAGCTGGAGGAGCTGCGCCGCGTTGACCACGGACTGGATTCCCGATCCGCAGAGCCGGTTCACGGTCAGAGCCGGCACGGGGATCGGCACGCCCGCCTTCAAGCCGACGTGGCGCGCGCCGTAGAGCGCGTCGCCGCTCGTCTGGAGCGCGTTCCCCATGATGACGTGGTCCAGGATGTCCGGCGGGACCTTGGAGCGCTCCAGCGCGGCCTTCGCCGCGATGGCGCCGAGATCGATCGCCGAGACGTCCCTCAAGGCACCGCCCTGCTTGCCGTTTCCGGCGCGGCCCCCGACCCACTCGGTCATCGGGGTGCGTGCGCCGTTTAGAATGACGACTTCTTCCCTCGCCATGAACCGATCCCGCCTTCCTTACTTGGAATACTCGTAGAAGCCGCGCCCGGACTTGCGGCCCAGGTGTCCCGCCGAGACCATCCGCTTGAGGAGCGGCGGCGCGGCGAACCGCGCTTCCCGAAACTCCTCGAACATGATGTTAGCGATGAAATAGGTGGTGTCCAGCCCCACGAAATCGAGGAGCGTCAACGGTCCCATCGGATAGCCGCATCCGAGCTTCATGCCGTTGTCGATGTCCTCACGGGAGGCGATCCCCGACTCGAGCACGCGAACGGCATCGAGCAGGTACGGGACGAGGAGCCGGTTCACGACGAACCCGGGCGTGTCCTTGCAGAGCACGGGCGTTTTGCCGATCTGGCCCACGTACTCCTGGGCGCGCGCGAACGCGGCGTCGGACGTGGACAAAGCACGGATGATCTCCACGAGTTTCATGAGCGGCACTGGGTTGAAGAAGTGGAGTCCCAGGACCCGGTCGGGCCGCTTGGTCGAGGCCGCGATCTCCGTGATCGAGAGCGACGACGTGTTGCTCGCGAGGAGCGCGTCCGGGCCGAGGATCTGGTCGAGCGTTCCGAAGAGTTGCCGTTTGATCTCGATATTCTCGACGGCCGCCTCGATCACGAGCTCGCAACCGGAGAGGTCTTCGAGCTTGGTGGTGCCCTTGATGCTCGCGAGGGTCTTGTCCCGGTCCTCCGCGGCCACCTTTCCCTTCGCGACGCCGTCGTCGAGGAACTTCTTGATCCGGCCGAGCCCCTTGTCGAGGGTTGCCTGGTCCACCTCGCGCACCCACGTCGTGATGCCCGACTGCGCGCTCACCTGCACGATGCCGGAGCCCATGAGCCCGCAGCCGACGACGCCGACCGTCTTGAATGCCATGCCCTTCGATCCTCCCCGTTCGTGACCGGCGTCCCTAGGAGACGCCGTTTCGATCCAATTCCAGCGCGATCCCGAGCCCGCCGCTCACGCAGAGCGTGGCGAGGCCGAGCCGCGCGTTCCGCCGTTCCATCTCGTGAAGGAGCGTGACCACGATCCGGGCGCCGGTGGCGCCGATCGGATGTCCGAGCGCGATCGCGCCCCCGTTCACGTTGAGCCGGTTACGATCCATCTTCAATTCGCGGTCGCAGGCGATCACCTGCGCCGCGAAGGCCTCGTTCAGCTCGATCAATTCATACGCGTCGAGTTTCCGTCCCGACCTCGCCAACACCTCGCGCGTGGCCGGCACGGGCCCGATCCCCATGATCGAGGGGTCGACACCGACCGTCGCGCTCTCGCCGAGCCAGGCCTGCGGCTTCCATCCGCGCTCCTTCACCACCGATTCCGCGGCGACCAGGACCGCGGCCGCGCCGTCTGTGATCCCCGATGAGTTGCCCGCGTGCACCGTGCCGCCGGTTCGAAAGACGGGCGGGAGCTTCGCGATCTCGGCCGGCGTCGACTCGGGGCGCGGATGCTCGTCGGCCGACACGATCTGGTCGCCCTTCTTCCCCTTCACCGTCACGGGAACGAGCTGCCGCTCGAATCGTCCTTCTTTGGTCGCGAGGCCGGCGCGCCGCTGGCTCTCGAGCGCGAACTCGTCCTGCTCCTCGCGCGAGATCTTGTGCAGGTCGGCGAGCTTCTCGGCCGTCTCCCCCATCACCATGCCGCAGATCGGGTCGAGAAAGCCGTCCTTGTACATGCCGTCGACCAGCGGCGCATGCCCGAGCCGATATCCGAGCCGCGCCCGGTCGAGGAGAAAGGGCACTCGGGTCATGTTCTCGGCGCCCCCGGCCACGACGAGCCGGGCTTTGCCGAGGCGAATGCGGTCGGCGCCGAGGAGAATGGACTGGAGCCCGGAGCCGCATGCCTGGTTCACTGTGAACGCCGGGCGCGCGTCGGGAATCCCCGACCCGATCAGGACCTGGCGCGCCATGTTCGGTCCGCCGCCCGCCTGACGGGCGCATCCGAAGATCAATTCATCCGGGTCGCTCGCCAAAACGCCCGCGCGCTCGAGGAGCCCGCGAACGGCGATGGCACCCAGCTCGGCGGCCGGAAGGTCGGCGAACGATCCGAGAAATTTCCCGATGGGCGTGCGGACCGAAGCGACGATGGCGACGCGTTCCATGAGGCGTGCGGCTCCTTTGCGCGAGGCCGGACGCTACGCGCCGGTGAAATTGGGCTTTCGCTTCTCGAGAAACGCGGTCAGGCCGTCCCGCATGTCGGCCGTGGCCGACAGGAGCCCGAAGTAAGCGGACTCTTGCCTGAGCCCGTGCTCGAGATCGGTCTCGAGACCTTGAATGGCCGCGTCCATGGCGCATCGCACCGCGATCGGGCCCTTTCCGAGAACTTCGTTCGCCACGTTCTCGCAGTGGGCCATGAGATCCGCTTGCGGCACGACCGCGTTGACGAGGCCGAGGCGAAACGCCTCCGCGGCGTCGATCATCCGGCCCGTCGTGATCAATTCGAGCGCCCGGCCCAAACCGATGAGCCGCGGCAGCCGCTGCGTGCCGCCGTAGCCCGGGATGATGCCGAGCCCCACTTCGGGCAGTCCGACCTTCGCGTTCTCGGACGCGAAGCGCATGTGACACGCGAGCGCCAGCTCGAGGCCGCCGCCGAGCGCGAACCCGTTGATCGCGGCGATGACCGGCTTCCCGAGATGCTCGATCTCGGAGAGCGCGGCCTGGCCGAGCCGCGAGGATGCCTCGCCCCCGAGCGGCGTCATCTGCGCCAGCTCCTTGATGTCCGCGCCCGCGACGAACGCCTTGTCGCCCGACCCGGTCAGGATCGCGACCCCGACGGCCGCATCCTCTTTGATGCCGGCAAACACGGCATGGAGCTCGCGGACCGTCTTCTCGTTCAGCGCATTCAGCTTCTCGGGACGGTTCACGGTCACGCGCGCGATCCGGCCCTGGACGGCGACAGTCAAATTCTCGTAGGTCATGGCTTCGCAATCGGTTGAGGGAGTGAAGCGCGGCCGGAGCGAGGCTCCGGCCGTCCGAACGCCGCGCGAAAGGAAATCACC
>DATEND010000232.1:0-8606 GCA_035275245.1 Candidatus Eiseniibacteriota bacterium | reverse complement strand
GGCGCGATTTGGCTCGGGTTCAGCGCGCTCCTCCGCGCGACCGGCCGTCCGATCACCGCGAACACGGTCGCGATCGTGCCGATCCTCTGCGGTCTCGCGGCGGCCGCGATTGCGTGGGGGATCGCGCGTGAGATCGCCCCGCAGAAGCACGGGACCAAAACAGCGCTGGCGCTACTCCTCACGCTTGGCGTCACGCAGCTCTTCTGCGGCTACATCGAGAGCTATCCGCCGGTCGCGATGTTCGTCCTCGGGTTCCTCTGGGTCGGACTCCGTCGCGTGGGGGGCGATTCCAAGTCGGCTCTTCTTCTGCCGATCGCGTTCG
Organism: Candidatus Eiseniibacteriota bacterium; assembly: GCA_035275245.1. GTDB lineage: Bacteria > Eisenbacteria > RBG-16-71-46 > SZUA-252 > SZUA-252 > DASQJL01. The sequence continues at coordinate 8,284 of DATEND010000232.1, read as the reverse complement.
CGCTTTGCGTCGCGAGCCACTTCGCCACGGCGACACTCGCCCCTGCGTACGTCTTGCTCGCGTTGCGCGGTTCCGAGCCCAGGGCGCGGCGCGTCGCCATCGCCGCAATCGGTCCGGTGCTCGCGATCGGACTATTGCTGCTCCTCGGCTCAAAACCACAAGACTGGCTTCACTCGCTCGGGACGGCCTCACGCGGTGCGGACGTGACGAACCTGAGCACGACCGTCGTTAAACCCGCGTACGACGTCGTGTCCCTCGACCATCTCGTCGACTTCATGAACGGGATCCTCCTGGTCCTCCCGATCCCACTGCTGCTGCTCGTCGCGCAGGTCGTCGCGCGCCGCGGTCGGATCATGGCGCTTGCGCCCGACACCGCCTTCCTCGCGCTCGCGGCGATCCCCGGCGTCGCGTTGGCGGCGCTCTTTCGATTTCCACTGGCGCCGGCTCAGGACTGGGACCTGACTTCGATCCTCCTCCTTCCGCTGGCGGTCCTCGGCATTCGCGCCGGCCGCGCCCTCTACTCGGAAGTCGGCGCGAAGCGTCTGAGCGTGGGACTCGCCACGCTTTCCCTGGGCGCGCTTCTTCCGTTTCTCCTGGTCAACGCGAACGAAACTTCGGCGATTCGACGGTTCGAGACGATCCTCTCGTCCGAGGCGAACGTCACCACGTTCGCGAGGGCCTACGGAAACTACGCCCTCTGGAGAAACTTCTCGGGGCGCGGCGATCACGAACGCGCGCACCCCTACGCGGTTCGCGCGCTCGAGTCCGAGAAGGGGAATCCACGCTATTGGACGAACGTCGGCTTGGATCTCTACTCGATGAAGCGATACGACGAGGCGCTTCCGTACTTGGAAGAGGGCGCGAAGCGCGGCCCGAATATCTGGGTGTCGCGGTATGACCTTGGCCTTTGCCTGAAAGAGATGCACCGTTACGAGGAAGCCGCGCGGGAGTTCCGCATCGCGTCGCAAATCGGCGGAGGGCGCCCGGAGGTGCTGCACAACCTGGGCATCGCGCTCTATCGGTCGGGGCATCCCGACTCCGCGGTCGCGATCTGGCAGGATGTCGCGCGTCGCTGGCCCGCCTACGAGAGCGCGCTCAAGCGAGCGAACCCCACGGCGCCCACCGCACCGTTGCCTTAAGGCCTAGGGCCCGGGCCGCAGCGCGGGCCCCTAGCCGCCTGGGATCCCCGCAGCGCGCGCTCAACTTCCCCTTGCATGGTGCCAATCCGTGTACTATACTGAACCACATGGTTCAGTATTCCCGGGCCGGCTTCGATGCCTCCTTCGCCGCGCTCTCGGACGCCACCCGACGCGGCGTTCTGGAGCAGCTCTGGCGTGCAGACGCTTCGATCACGGACCTTGCCGAGAAGTTCCACATGACCCTGACGGGCATGAAGAAACATGTCGGGGTCTTGGAGAAGGCGGGGCTCGTCACCACGGAGAAGGTCGGGCGCGTGCGGACCTGCAGGCTCGGCCTGCGCCGCCTTACGGAAGAGGCGGCATGGATCGAGAGGTACCGCCAGCTCTGGGAGGCACGCTTCGACGAGCTGGACAAGGTTGTCGAGGAACTAAAACGGAAGGAGAAGGTCGATGGACGCAAGAAGAGAAAGTGAGCCTACCCCGATGAAGAACCGCACGACGGTGGAGCGGAAGTCCGAGCGTGAGCTAGTCGTTACCCGAAGCTTCAACGGCCCGGCGCGCCTCGTGTTCGAGGCGTGGACCAAGCCCGAGCTGTTCCGGCGGTGGTGGGTGCCGAAGTCGATGGGCATGTCTCTGCGTTCCTGTGAGATGGATGTTCGTGTCGGGGGCAAGTACCGCCTCGAGTTCGAACCCGATGCGATGGCCTTCTTCGGCACGTACCTCGAGGTGACACCGCACTCGCGCCTCGTGTGGACCAATGAGGAAGGTGGCGAGGGTGGTCCTGTCACCACGGTGACATTCGAGGAAAAGGGTGGCAAGACGCTGCTGGTCATGCACGAGCTCTATTCCTCGAAGGAAGCTCTCGACGCTGCCGGCACCGGGGCGGCGGATGCGATGGTCGAGACGTTCGCGCAACTGGACGAGCTGCTCCTCACCCTGGGCGCGAGCGTGTGACGGTCAATTGAAGTCGTCGACGAGCGGTCCGCGCCCTGCACCCAAGCGCGGACCGCTGGCGGCTACTCCTCCCACTTCACGCCAAGAGCCCGCATCATCCCGCTGGCCTTGACCAGCGTCTCCTCGTACTCGGCGTCAGGAATCGAGTCGGCCACAATCCCTCCGCCCGCGTGGAATATTGCGGCGCCGCCGCCGGCCACGACCGTCCGGATCGCGATGTTCCAGTCGCAGTCGCCGCCCACGTCCCAGTATCCGATCGCGCCCGTGTAGGCCCCGCGTCGCACCGGCTCGAGCTCGTCGATCACCTCGATGCTCCGGATCTTCGGGGCCCCGGTGATCGAGCCGCCGGGAAACATCGCGCGCAGGATTTCCACGGGTCCGGCGTCGTTCCGGAGCTGACCCTCGACGCGCGAAACCAGGTGATGCACGTTCGAGTGGCTCGTCACCTCGCAGAGCGCCGCGACGTGCACGCTCCCTACGACGCAGACCTTGCCGAGGTCGTTGCGCTCGAGATCGACGATCATCACGTTCTCGGCGCGATCCTTCTCGCTCCGGCGAAGCTCGCCCGCGAGCGCGGCATCCTCCTCGGGCGTCGCGCCGCGCGGCCGCGTGCCCTTGATGGGCCAGGTTTCGATGCGATCTCCCACGACTCGAAAGAATCGTTCCGGAGAAGAGGACGCGAGGCCGGCGCCGTCGGCCATCGAGATGAACGCGAGAAACGGGGACGGCGCGGCTTCTCGAAGCGCGCGGTAGAGCACGCGGGCGGGGGGCGCCGGCGTGACGCGGAACCGCTGCGCCAGGTTCACCTGGTAGACGTCGCCGGCCGCGATGTGGTCGAGCGCGCGCTCCACCAGCTCGTGGTACGACGTCCGCGTGAAGTTGGACTCGACGGCCGCGCGCGGTCCGGCTAGCCAGGCGGCCAGCTCGGGATCTCGATCCTGCGCCGCGTTGTCCCCGATCGCGCTCTCCACCACGCGCCACTGTTCCTCGAGCCGGGCGGCCGCCCGTGCCGCGCGCCGTTTCGGATCGGTCTCGGACAGCCCCGTCGCCACCACCCATGCTTCGCCCGTCGAACGACGCCACGCCCACACCACGTCGTAGAACCCGAGCGAGAGATCGGGGATCGGCCACTCGCTTCTCGCGCGGGTCGGGTAGCGCTCGATCCAGTCTTTGAGATCGTAGGAGAGATACCCCGCGAGCCCGGAGACGAAGGGGATCGGCGCCGCTTCGCCGAATTCGAGGCGTTCCGGCCACGCGGCGTCGAGTGCGTCGAGCGGGTGGCCCTCCAGGGCGACCGCCCGCTCGCCGCCTTCGCCGCTTCGCTCGAGCCGCCAGAGCGCGCCGTCCTTGAGCTCGAGCCGCCAGGCGGGATCGAACGCGAGGATCGTCCACTCGCACGATTCGTTCTCTTCGCCCGCGGACTCTAAGAAGATCGAGTGCGGCAGTCGCTCGACGGCTCCGAGCACGCGCAACGCCTTCCACGAGTGCGGGAGCCTTCGAACCAAGGGCTCGACCACGCGCCGCGCCGGCGAGGGACGCGTCGCGGCGCTCTCGCCCACGGCACTGCCTCCCATGTCGCGCTCAGTAGCCATAGTCGATCGGCTCCGCGAGGTGCTGCTCCGCCGGAAGGAGCGCGGCCACGCGCTCGTTTCCGAGCTTTCTCAAATACGCCGAGAGATCCGCGGCGCCGTCCACCCACTCGGCGCGCCATGCCGCGTAGCCTTCGCTGGTCTTCGTTCGCGCATGATAGTCGGAATATGCGGCGTGATCGCGCCGGTAGAACCCCTGCACGGGCGAGGGGTGCGCGCCCCAGCGTGCTTCGCACACCGCCGACACCAATAGCCCCGGCACCACAACGCGGTTCGGGTCGCGACGAATCTGCTCGGGCGTGACGATCTCCTCCGCGGTCACGATCACGGCGCGAGACGCGCGCGCGGCATCGGGCGTGATCCCGAGGCTCCCCCACATCGCGGCGTTGCCGTGCGGGTCGGCGCGCTGCACGTGCACGATCGCCACGTCGGGCTGGAGCGCCTTCACCGCCAGCACCGGCCCGCCGCCCGCCAAGCCATCGACTCGAGCCAACCACGGATTCCGCTCCACCCAATCGGCTCCGAGCGCGCTTCGCGTCGGGATGAAGGGCGATCCGATGGCGGCGGCATGGAGGGCGAGCGCCAGCGTGAAATTCGAGAAGTCGACGACTTCGAGGGGCCGCGGCGTCCCCTGCTCGACCGCGCGACGGAACGCGTAGGCCGAGCCCATCATCACGTTCCCGACCCAGGCGGCCAGGACGCGCTTCGCCAATCCCGCGCCGATCAGCTGATCGAAGCAGATGTCGCTGACGGGCCCCACCAAAGTCAGATCACCGATCCCCTGGCGGATCAGCTCGCGCGTCGCGGCGAAGGGGATCATCTGCTCGAAGCAGGTGCCCATCGCCACGACCGAGCCCGGTTTCACGTAGCGCTTCAGCGCCTCGGCGAGCGGCAGCACCTTCTCGCGACCGGTGTCGCGCGACAGCGCGTCGGTTCGTTCGGCGGGGCGCCAGGGATAAAGATCGTCCATTCGAACGATGGGGTCTTTGGTCATGGCTGGAATGTGGCATTATAGCCGCTCGCCGGCCGTAGCGCGAAGGCCGGCGCCCACCGGCGCCATGGAGGACGCGGCCGTGATCCCGCTCCGTGAAGAACGCCTCGATATCCACGACCGGCTTCGCCGGCTCTTCTACGTCCTTCTCGGCATCGTCATCGTCACGGCCCTGATGCTCGGCGTCTCTCAAGCCACTGGATGGCCCCGCATGACGCTAACGAGCGAGAGCGTCGTCTTCGCGCCGCGCGATCGCGTGTGGGCCGTGCTCTCGGACCTTTCCGCCTACCCCGAGTGGAACACGTTCATTCTAGAGGCGAGCGGGACACTGGAAAAGGGAGCGCGGCTCACGGTGCGGATCGCGCCCCCGGGCGGCGTTCCGATGACGATCACGCCCAAGATCATCCACCTCGAACCAGGAGCCCGCCTCACCTGGCGGGGTCGTCTGTTCGCGCCCGGCGTGTTCGACGGCGAGCATGATTTCGTCGTTGCCGCGCGCGACTCCTACGTCACGCGCTTCACGCAATCCGAGACGTTCCGGGGTGTGCTGGTTCCGCTCTTCGCCTCGTCGCTGAATCGGAACGTGCATGCCGGCTTCCTCGAAATGAACAAGGCGCTCAAGAGCCGGGCCGAGCAGCCGGTCGCGGCGGAGCAGACCGTCACTTCTTTGCCGCCTCTTCCGCGGGCGCCTCTTTGATCAATAGCTTCACGATGATGAAGACGACCGCCGCGATGATGATGAAATCGATGAACGCGCCCGCGAAGGGCCCGACCCCGAATTTTATATTCCCGACGTTGAGCGTTGCCTCGCGCCAGTTGCCGGTCGGCGTCACCGCTCCAATGATCGGCATGATGAGCTCGCTCACGAGCGCTGTTACGACCTTTCCCACCGCACCGCCGATCACGACGGCCACTGCGAGCCCGATGACGCCGTGCTTCATCAGGAACGACTTGAATTCTCCGAGCATGATCCGACTTCCTCCCACGTGGCACCATGGTTCACCCCTCGATCCTGCCGAGGCGCGGGGGCAGTAACGACGGCCACTCGACCGCCGGGCGAAGCCTACTCCGCTGTGTTAGGCTTCCGCCATCGTGAATCGAGCCCGCCCGCGTCAGGCCGCCCCCTCGGACCGGGCCTGATCCGCGCCGATGCACGGCTGGATCGACACGATCTTCCCCCGAAGGGTCCTGTTCCAGAAGGACCGCCGGTTGTGGCATCTCTTCATCGGCCGCCTCTTCGCCTCGACCGGCTTCTCGATCGTCATCCCCTTTCTCGCGCTCTACTTGCACGGCACGCGCGGCTACGCGATGAGCGCGGTCGGCCTCGTGTTCTTCGTGGGCGCGCTGACCGGCGCGGCCGGCCAGATCGTGGGCGGCGAATGGTGCGACCGCCACGGGCGGAAGGTGGTCCTCTTCTGGTCGCAGGCGATCCGTTCGGTCGCCTTCCTTGGACTTGGCCTCGCGATCACGTGGAACGCCCCCTTCCTCGTGTTCATGGCGCTCACATCCCTCAGCGCGTTCGCCGGACGAATGTTCGAGCCGCCCTCGGGCGCCATGATCGCCGACATTTCGGATGGGGAGCGGCGCGCCGAGGGCTACGGCGTGCTCCGGGTCGGCGGCAACTTGGGCTGGGCGTTGGGACCCGCGATCGGCGGGTTCCTGGCCGCGCTCTCCTATGCGTCGCTCTTTTACGTCGCGGCGGGCGTGCTCCTGATCGCGGCCATCCTGATCGCGCTCAAGGTCGAGGAAACGTCGCCCCGGCACCGCCGCCGGACTGCGGACGAGGCGGCGGTCGGGGAGATTCCCGCGGTCGGGCCGGTGCCGCCCGCCCGGGGGTTCGAATTCTCCTCGATCGGCGCCACGCTCCAGGATCGCGCGTTTCTGCGATACTGCCTCATCACCCTGATCTTCTTCACGGTGATGGCGCAGCTCATGTCGACGCTCTCGGTCTACGTCGTCGAGTGGGCGGGCCACACGCAGGTCGAGCTAGGCATTCTCTATACGCTGAACGGGCTGATGGTCGTGTTTCTTCAGTTCCCCGTGGTCCGGCTACTCGCGCCGTTCCGGCTGACGACGGCGATGGTGGCCGGGAGCCTGCTCTACGTCGTGGGGTACGCCATGATGGGGATGGGCTCGAGTTTCGCGCTCCTGGCGGCGGCGATGTTCGTCGTCACGTCGGGAGAGATCGTCGCGTCGCCCGCCTCGATGAACCTCGTGGCGAACTTCTCGAGCGAACAGGCTCGAGGGCGTTACATGGGGGTGTATGGGCTCTTCAACTCGTTCGGCTGGTCGATCGGTCCCTTGGTCGGCGGCGTCTTGCTCGACGTCGCCAAGGGGAAACCCTTGCTCCTCTGGGGACCCATCGCCGGCCTCATGCTTCTCGCCGCCCTCGGGTACTGGGACCTGAGGCGGCGAATGAATCCCGCCACCGATCAAAACAAGGAGGGTGCCACGTGAGCGCCGCCGGAACCGAGCATCGATTCGAATGCCGCCTCGTTTGGACGGGCGCCACGAAGGGCCCGACGACCAACTACGAAAGCTACTCGCGCGAGTGCCGCGCCGATTTTCCGGGCAAGCCGTCGCTTCGAATGTCGGCCGCTCCCGTGTTCCGAGGCGACCCCGCGATCGCCGATCCGGAGGACCTCCTCGTCGCGTCGCTCTCCGCCTGCCACTTCCTCTCCTACGTGGCGCTCTGCGCGCGAAACGGAGTGCAGGTGATCACGTACGAAGACGACGCGGTCGGGATCATGGCGCGCGTCGAACGCGTCACGAAGTTCACGGACGTGCTGCTCAGGCCGCGCGTGACGATTTCCGCGGGGTCGGACCCCGAGAAGGCGCGCGCGCTTCACGACCGGGCGCATCACGAGTGTTTCATCGCGAACTCCGTGAACTTCCCGGTCCGGAACGAACCGGCGATCTCGGTCGCCTCGCAGGTCTAGGAGCCGGCGATGACGCCAGGATCGCGCGCCGGAGACGGCGGCGAGGGCGGGCGGCGGGTCGGCCGGCCGTGGCAGATCTACTTGCTGACGGCGCTCTGGGCCGTGAAGGGATTCCAGGAATTCTTCGCGGGCGTGATCGGCGCGGGATTCTTCGCTTCGTCCCAGGCGGCGCGCGGCGTGCTGTCGGGGTATTCGCTCCAGATGGCGATTCAGAGCGTGCTCTTCTCGGCGCTCCTCACCATCGCTTCGTTCACCGTGATGACGCTGCTCTGGTTCGGAAAGCGGCCCGCGCGCGCGGGGGGCATCGCGGTCGCGCTGGTCAGCGAGCTGCCGATGCTCGGCTACCTGCTTTCGAGGCCCGTGGAATTCGGCGGGGACGTGAATCTGGTGCGCACCGTGCTGGTCGCATCGATCGTGAATCTGGGGATCGTGGGGATGTTGCTCTTCGACGGGCGGCTGGCCGCGTTCCTCGGGAGCACGCGCCTGATCGGGGGGTGGGTCCCGAGGCGCTGACGCCGACGCCTAGCCCGGCTGGAAGAACTCGATCACGTTCCCGAAGCCGTCCTCGGCGAGAATCTGTTTTCCGCCGGGCCCCACCACGATGTCGTTTCGAAACCCGACGCCCGCCGCGCGGAGCTTGGCCACGGTCGCCTCGAGATCGGCAACCTCCAG
>DATEND010000231.1:0-4126 GCA_035275245.1 Candidatus Eiseniibacteriota bacterium | reverse complement strand
ACGACCGGTCATCTCCGGCGAGGGCGTAAGCCCCAAAAGGTCGAGGAGGGTCGGGGCGACGTCGGCCAGGATTCCGTCCTGGATCGGATGCGAATCGCCGCCCGCGACGACGACCGGGACGGGATTGAGGGTGTGCGCCGTGTGTGGCCCGCCGGTGACCTCGTCGATCATCTGTTCGGCATTTCCGTGATCCGCGGTCACGAGGGCCAGGCCACCCCTCCGGGAGACGGCCTCGAGCACGCGGCCGAGGCATTCATCCACGGTTTCGACGGCCTGGACCGCCGCCGCGAGAATTCCGGTGTGGCCCACCATGTCGGCATTCGCGAAGTTGACGACGAAAAACCCGTCCGTCCCCCCCGAGAGGCGATCCACCAGCGCGTCCGTCACCCCGCGCGCGCTCATCTCGGGCTTGAGATCGTAGGTCGCGACCGAGGGGGACGGGACGAGCAGTCGCTCCTCTCCCGGGAACGGCGTCTCCTCGCTTCCGTTGAAGAAGTACGTGACGTGCGCGTACTTCTCGGTTTCGGCGATTCGGAACTGCCGTATTCCGGCTTCGCTCACGACCGCGCCGATCGTGCCCTCGAGCGGTTCGTCCGCGAACAGGACCGGGTACGGAAACGTCTCGTCGTATTCCGTCATGCACGCGTAGTGAAGGTCGAGCGGCGCCCCGGGACGCGGGAATTCGGCGAATCCCGGCTCGCAGAGGGCGCGGGAGATCTGCCGCATCCGGTCGGGCCGGAAATTGAATGCGACCACGGAGTCTCCCGATCGGATTCGCCCCTCGGGGGATCGGTCGGCGGGGGCGATGACCGTCGGCGTCACGAACTCGTCGCCCTCGCCGCGCTCGTAGGCTTGGTCCAGCGCTTCCACGGGCGTGGCGGTGCGAAGCCCCTCGCCGTCGACCATCGCGCGGTACGCCCGTTCGGTGCGCGGCCACCGCTTGTCGCGGTCCATCGCGAAGTAGCGGCCGGAGACGGTGGCGATCCGATGCGGTCCCAGGGATCGAAGAAGCTTCTCGGTCGCGTCGAGGGACGGCTTGGCCGAGCGCGGCGCCGTGTCGCGGCCGTCCAGGAACGCATGCACGAGGACTCGCGGTACTTGGGCCGCCGCGGCGGCCCGAATCATCTCGTGGAGATGCCGCTCGTGGCTGTGCACGCCGCCGGGCGAGAGAAGACCGATGAAGTGGAGAGCCCTGCCGTTTCGGATCGCGCGAGCGAACGCCGCCTGGAGCACGGAATTTCGCGCGAGGTCCCCGTCGCGCACCGCCTTGTCGATCCGGGTCAGGTCCTGATAGACGATCCGGCCGGCGCCCAAGTTGAGATGCCCGACCTCCGAGTTCCCCATCTGGCCGTCCGGTAGGCCCACGGATTCGCCGCACGTCGTGAGCGTGGCGCTTGGATGTCGCGCGAGAAGCGCGTCCATCACCGGCGTCCGTGCGAGGCGAACGGCGTTCCCTTCCCGTCTTGGATTCAGGCCCCAGCCGTCGAGGACGATGAGGCCCGCGAGGCGTCCGTTACCGGCGGGCATGGTCGGCTAGCCTATCACACGGCGCGGCGCGGCCGGGCGTGGAGGACCCACGCGGCAGCCATCGCGGCCACCGAACCGAGCACCGGAACCCAGACCGGCGCGATCCACGCGCGCGGGACGAGAAAGACGATGTCCAAGTCCGTGAGTGCATGCGGAAACCCCGTGAGCGGGCGCAGCCATCCGTAGTACGTGAGGTCGAAGAGACCGAGCATCCAGAGCGCTCTCGCGACGCCCTCGCGCGCACCAGGCCGGCCGGCGAACGCCACGGCGCCCATGGCGACGAGCGTCGCCGTCTCGCGCGCCTGCTCGAGGAGGAGCGCGTCGGCCGGAATTGGATGGAACGGGGCGCGCCATCCATCGGAAAAGTAGAGACGCTTCAGGAAGATGATGGTGGCCGTCTCGGCGAAGCCCATCGCGAACGCGAAGGCGCTGATCGCCCACCACCCGAACCTCACCGCGGCGCCGGCTCCCGGTCGCCGTGGGGCACCGCGATGCCGACCTCCTCGAGCGTGACCTCGCGCGCCCGCACCCCGAACGAGCGCTCGAGCGCCGCGAGAAGGCTCGCGCGGAACAGAGCCGCGTCCGGTGCGGTCCCCCCGATCTCGGCGAGCTCGGCGAGCGACCGCGCGTGCTCCCGGATGGCGGCGGCGGCGACCGCGCGATCCAGACGGAACAGCGCGACGTCGCGATGGCGCGGCGAGAGCGGCACCGAAGCGTGGCTCAGGGCGCCGCCCCTCCCGAATCGCGACGCGATGCCGGCGACCTTGTGCGCCCCCACGCGCACCTCACCGGCCGCCATGCGCGCGAAGCAGGGATGCGTGCCCGGAGCCGAGGCCCGCACCCGCTCGTCGGAACGGGACGCGACGGATCCCGAGAATCCCGCCTCGCTTATCGCCGCTGCCAAAGCGCTCGCCACGAGACCGGCGAACGCCCGGGGTCCGGAGGCCCAGGGTCCCGGCACGGACGCGGCCACGGCGAACGTCACCTCCCCGTCATGGAGAACGGCGTCGCCTCCCGTCGGGCGGCGCACGACCGCGATTCCCGCGGCTGCGATCGCCGCCTGATCCCAACCGTCGGGGTACGGCTCCGCGCGGCCCAAGGTCAGCGTGGGTCGGTCCCAATCGTAGGTTCGAAACGCCACCCGGCCCGGCGACGACGAGGCCCATCGAAGGAGCATCGCATCGATGGCCATCTGAACGGATCCGGGAAGGTGCGAATGAGGAAGGCGAACGGCGTGGGTCGCCGGCACGGCGCGGCTCCTAGAAGCGAACCATGCCGAGCCAGTTGTCGAGCAGGAACATCACGCGGCCGACGAGCAGCGAGACGCGCGCCATCACGGTGTACCCGTAGGACGCGCCGAAGCTCACCATCAGGAAATAGACGCCGACCTTCGCGATGCCGCCGACCGCCCCCTCGTGCTCCTTGGAGAAGAAGAAGAAGACGAGGGTGGCGAGAAGGCCCGCGACGAGGAGGATGTTGTTGAACGAGGTGAGCGGATCGCCGGCGACCCAGAACGGGAGGATGCTGCCTCCTACCTGCTGGACGAGGTCGCTCTGCCCGAAGCCCGTGATGCGGAGCGCCGGGTAGACGCCGAGGATCGTCGCGATGGACCACCGCGACAGCCAATCTCCCCTTGGGAAGAAGCGGGAGAAGAGGAACAACGAGAGCACGAACGGGATCGTGAGGAGAAAATTACGCCCCTCGCCGAAGTGGCCGAAGAGCGGCATCAAGAGATTCGGCTTGATCGAGGAGAAGTACGTGAGCACGACCCAGTAGCCGGCCGACACGCCGACGAAGAGGTGTTCGCAGAACTTGTAGACCGGGTTGTCGCGATACAGGAACGAGAAGATGCCCAGCGTGAGCAGGGCCGCGACCCAGATGCCGATGTCGGGGCTCAGGTTCACCGCCTAGGCCCTCCCCGCCGGCTTCTTCCCGAGGAACGCCATGTTCCCGAGGATGATCATCAGCGCAATGAAGAGATGCGCCAGCGATTGCGCGTCCATTCCGCGCATCGCGAGCGCCGGGCGTTGGATCAACGCTTCGTACTCGGCGGCGCCCGCCATCCCACCCAGGAGCCCCTGGAGCTGGCCGGTCTGGAGATAGGGGTAATACTCCGGCGCGCTCACTGCCGTGACGCCGGCCACCATCGGAAGGTGGTAGCGGGAGACGACCTGCTGCACCCATTCCTTCGTGCCCGGGAACCCCGCGCTCACGTTGACCAGGAGTTGGAACTGCTCGTAGTTGTGGATCCCCTTCATGACGGGGATCTCGGTGACCGAGATCCCGCGCCGATCGACCGGGAAGGTTCGCGGAATGCTCGAGCCCATCGAGGACATGACCAGCTCGTTCCCGGTCTTGTACCCGAGGTTCACGTAGTCGATCCCCTCCTGCTTTCCGAGCTCCGCCCCCACGAGGTGGAGCACCTGGTCGGTGAGCGGCGGGCCCGCCGGATAGAGGGCGAGCGCGATGATCTTCATGTTCCGCCGCATCAGGTGGCGCGCGGCGGCGAGGTGCATGGGGTAGTTCTCGGCGATGGTGCTCGGATCGTAGTCGCCCGCGAGGAGCACCGTCGATCCCTCCGGAAGCTTCTCGATCGCGT
>DATEND010000230.1:0-4104 GCA_035275245.1 Candidatus Eiseniibacteriota bacterium | reverse complement strand
GTGGCTCGCCTCAAGTTCCCCGAACGCGCCGCACCAGGTGCCGGTTCGCTGGAGTGGCTGATCCAGCCCGGCGCGCTTCGCCTGCTCGCCAAAGACTGACCTGACTCGCCGGTTCGGCGCCATGGACGGCGCGCCCCGGCCAAAGGACTACGAGCCGTGCCCGTGATCGAACGCGAAATCAAATTCCGACTGCCGGAAGGGCTCGACCCCGCGCGCGTGCGCGAGGCGGTCGAGGCGGCCGGGTTCCGCTTGGAACGGCAGTCCTCCGTCCTCCACGAGGATCGGTACCTGGACACGGACGACTGGGCGCTCTACAGGGCAGGGCTCGCGCTTCGTCTCCGCGGGGACGGCCAGCGTCTACGGCTCGAGGCGAAGACCATGCGTTCCACGAGCAAGAAGGCGCTGGAGCGCACCGAGTGGGTCCAGGACGCGCCGCTGGTCGAGCCTCCCTGGACCGAGATCGAGGCGGGCCCCGTGGCGGGGCTCCTCCATCCGCTCGCGGGTCTTCGCGTGCTCGAGCGCCTCCGCGTCTCCGCCCGCCTCGAGAACCGACGCGAATTCTTCCGGTGGCTCCGCGGTGAGGAGGCGGTCGGTACCCTGACCGTGGATCGCGTGAGCGCGTTCGACGGGCCCGAGACGCCGCCGACCCTCTTCGACGAGGTGGAGATCGAGGAGGCCCACGCGAACGGCACGAACGGAGCGCACGCCGCGTTGAGCGCGGCGGAGGCGCTGGACGACGCGCGCCGCGCGGTCGAGGAGCGCCTCGGCCTCGAGGCGAACGTCGCGTCCAAGCTCGCGACGGCGCTCGCCGCCGCGGGCGAGCGCACGCCGGTGTGCGAGGAGCGAACGTTCATCGTCCATCCCGCCGATCGGCTCGTGGACGTGGCGCACAAGACGTTCGCGCGGCACTTTGGACGGATGCTCTGGAACGAGCCGGGCGCCCGGCTGGGCGTCGACCCCGTTTTCGTGCACGACATGCGGGTCGCGATTCGACGTCTACGGACGGCGATCGAGGTTCTCGCCGACGCCTACGCGCCGGACCCGTTCGAGGAGTTCGCGAGCGATCTCCGTTGGATCGCGCGCGCCCTGGGTCGCGTGCGGGACCTCGACGTCGCGCTCGAGCGCGTTCAGGCGATGTCCGCGGAGGCGCCGTCGCTCGAGCGCCCCGCCCTCACGATCTTCGCGCAGTCGCTCCTCCTCGATCGCGCGCACGCCAGGCTCCGCCTGATCGAGCGGCTCGACTCCGAGCGATTCTCGTCGTTCGTCGCCGCCGCCCGAGCCTGGGTTGCCCTCGGCGCGCCCCCCGCTTCCTCCGCCCCGTCCGGCGGCGCGCCTGCCTACACGGCCGGACCGCGCATCGTGGCGCGGTGGGCCCGCGGGATGGAGGAGGCCTACGAGATCGCGGAGCGCGAGGCCGGCGCCAAGGACCTCCACGCGCTCCGCATCGCCGCCAAGAAGGCGCGGTACGCCATCGAGTACTTCGGCGATCTGGAGGGACCGGAGTCGCTTCGCCGCGCCAAGCGGATCGCGGGACTCCAAGATTTCCTGGGCGAGCACCAGGACGCGGTGATGCTGCTCGGGCGGATGCGGAAGTATGCGAAGACGGTTCCCCGGCGCGATAGGGAGCTCACGATGGCGGCGGGAAGCGTCCTGGGCCATCTGGAGCGCGCGGCGCGCGTCAAGCGAAGCGAGCTTCGCCGCGCGTGGGAGAAGGTCGGGGAGGAGTAGGGCCAGGCCGGGTCGCCAGCCCGCGACCTAGAACTTCCCCGCCCCGGCGGGGCAATGCAGCACGGTGATGTTCCCGACGGTCATCCCGGGGTAGTAGTCGACGCGTTCCATGACGCGGTCGATGATCGTGAGTCCCAGGCCGCGCCCCTTCTTTCGCGCCTTCGGATCGCGCGGGTCGAATTGCGCGTGGTCCTTGGCGTCGAACGGAACGCCGTGGTCCCGGATCAGGAAGTACCCGCCCTTCGGAACCCACCAGACCTCCACGAAGTCCTCGAAGACCGGACCGAACCCGTGTTCGATCACGTTCGAGACCGCTTCGTGGAGCCCCAGGTGGAGCCGGCCGATCAGGTCGTCGTCCCACTCCCTCGGGCCGCCCAGCTCGCGCAACCACGCCTCGATTTGCGGAAGCGAGTCCAGGTTCGCGGGGAGCGCCAGGCATTGGCCTCCGGTCCGCGCCAAGTCCCACGCGTCCAGGCCCGGGCGGTTCGCCCCGGAATCGGAGGGCGATTCCGTCTCGTCGAGCAACGCGCGCGCCGGGGCGCGGTAGAGAACGAGCACCGTTTCGTCATCCAACGGCGCCGCATCGCCGCGCCACCGAACCGCCGCGTCGTGCAGCGCGTCGACGATCGCGCGCGCCCCGTTCGGCGCCGCGACCCGCACGATGTCGGCGATTCGATCGATCCCGAACTCCTCCTGGCCGGAAGTCTCGGACGCTTCGCTCAACCCGTCCGTGTACTGCACCGCGCAGTCGCCCGGATCGAGCACGACCGCGTCGTCGCGAAGCGAGGCGGGAACCACGGGGCCGCCGACGGCACCGAGCGGCAACCCATCCGTCCGCCGCCACTCCACCTCGCCCGTCCGGGCTCGGTAGACGAGAAGCGGATTGTGGCCGGCCGAGGCGAAGGTCAACCGGCCCGTCGTGGAGTCGAGAATTCCATAGAACATCGTCACGAAGCTCCCGGTGCGAAGGCCTTCGCGGAGGCGGTCGTGGAGCACGCGGAGGAGCATGGCCGGCGACTCGAAGTCCCGTCGCAGCGCGCGAAGGAGCGCGAACAGCATGGACGTGACGAGGCATCCCGCAAGTCCCTTTCCGGAGACGTCGGCGATCGCCAGGCCCAGGGTTCCGTCGCGCCCTTCGAAAGCGTCGTAGTAGTCGCCGCCCACCTCGGCCGCGGCCCACTGGCCACCGAGCACCGTGAACGACCCCGTCGAGACCGGCCCGGCGGGCAGGAGGCGCTCCTGGATGTTCTTGGCGAGGTTCATCTCATGGGCGAGCCGCTCGCGCTCGACGAGGTCGGCCTGGGCCGACCGGAGCTTGGTCGTCATCTCGTTCATGGCGTCGGCGAGAAGGCGGAACTCGGTCCGGCCGCCGACCGAAACCTTCGCGTTCAGGTCGCCGCGACCGATCCGCTCGATTCCCTCCCGGAGCCGCGCGACGGGCCGCATCAAGATGGACATCAAGACGACGGAGGCGACCACGCCGAGGAGGAGCAGGATTCCGAAGACGAGGCGCCCTCCCTCGACCGCGCTCCGTACGTTCTGCTCGATGTAGTCGCGGCGGATTCCGACCAGCGCGGTGCCGATCGTCTCGCCGTTCGAGTGACGGATTGGCGCCGAGGCGAGGAGCATCTCGTCGTCCACCAGGAGCCGCTCCCGGGGATCCGCGGCCATCGAGGCCGGAGCCTCGCGCAGACCGCGCGGCAGCGTGTAGTGCGTGGAGATGAGGCGAACGTCCGAGTGCCCTTGGATCACGCCGGCGCGATCCACGACCACGACGGACGCCAGCTCGGGCTGGCGGTCCCGCATGCTCTTGACGAGCGGGACGAGCGTCAGCTCGGGATAGTCGGTCAGGAGCGCGCCCGCGCTCGTGAGCGCGAGATTTCGCGACTGTAGTAATAGGCGCGCCTCCACCTCGATGGTGAGCGCCCGTCGTGCGTCCCGCTCCGCGACCGTGCTCATGGCGAGCCCCAAGCCGGCCGTGAGCCCGACGGCGGCCGCCGCCACGATCCAGCGGATCGACAGGACGCGGGGCCGCTTCGTTTCGCCGGTCATCGCGACTCGCCCATGAGTTCTCGCGTCCGCTCTATCTGCGTCCGCGCCCGGGCCAGGTAGCCCTTCGCGCGCTCGTCCGTCGGATCGATCCGAAGCGCGCGCTCCCAGTACGACATCGCCTCGTCCAGCCGGCCGCTCGCGAAGTACTCCATCCCGCGCGTGAGATATTCACGCTTCAGGAGCTCGTCCACGTTCTGATATCCGGGGTGGAGCGACCAGACCAGCTCCCAGTAGCGAAGCGCTTCCTCGCCACGGCGCTCCGACATGGCCGCGAGACCGCGCTTGTAGAGTTCCTCGACTTCCCGCGCCGTCTGCTTGGAGATC
>DATEND010000229.1:0-2760 GCA_035275245.1 Candidatus Eiseniibacteriota bacterium | reverse complement strand
GACCAAGGTTCTCAGTTGGAATTGGGCTCCTATCCGGCGGCGGGGGACCAGAACCTCAGAATCGCAGAGAAGAGGTGTTGGAGGCAAAAAAAATTTGAGGAAGTTCCCCGCACTTGACGTGTATCGCAACCTAAAACCCCGCAAGATACGACCGGCTTGATGGACTAGGTCTTAGCTGCGGATTGGGCACGTCTGCGGCAGGGAACTCCGCTCGAATAGAAAATTACCTCATACTCGAATTCAGTGTCAACAAAATTATACGAGGCCGCACTACCTGAGTCCCGGCGCGGGTAAATGTGTCGCGGAGAATCGGGCATGCAGGCCGACTCGGAGCGCCAAATCCAGCCCGGGCCGAATAATCCCGTCGGTTCGGAGCCGGGTTTCCGCCTCCGAAGGGCGGCGGAAACCCTCGATGATCCGATTGCCGATCCCCGAGGCGCGTGGTACCCTTTCGCGTTCATGGCCGAACGGAAGATAGACCCGCAAACCCGCGTCGAGTCGCATGTTTGAGGAACTGACCGAGCGGCTTGGCGGCGTTTTCCGGAAGGTGCTCGGCCGGGGCCGCCTCAGCGACCAGGACGTCAAGGACTCGCTTCGGGAAATCCGCCGAGCGCTTCTCGAGGCCGACGTGAACGTGAACGTCGCCCGTGACTTCCTGAGGGCGGTCGAGGCGCGCGCCGTCGGTGCGGACCTCGTGCAGAGCGTCCAGCCCGGCCAGCAGGTCGTGAAGATCGTCCACGAGGAGTTGATTCGCCTCTTGGGCGGGACCGGTACGCCGGGAACGCAATTCCCGTCGAATCGAGCGGCGGTCCTCATGCTCGCCGGCCTCCAGGGGTCGGGCAAGACGACGACCGCCGCGAAGCTCGCGCGGCACTGGATAGACCGCGGGAAGCGCGTGCTCCTGGCGGCGCTCGACTTGCAGCGGCCCGCCGCGATCGACCAGCTCGAGGTGCTCGGCAGGTCGATCGGCGCGCCGGTCCACGCCGATCGGACGAACCGGGATCCGGTCGCCGTCGCGAAGGCGGCGCGGCTTCGGGCCGATCGCGAAGGGTTCGACCTGCTCCTCGCGGACACCGCGGGAAGGCTCCACGTCGACGAGGAGCTGATGGGGGAGGTGGCTCGCGTCGCCAAGACGCTCGAGCCGACCGAGACCTATCTGGTCCTCGACGGCATGACCGGGCAGGACGCCGTCGCCATCGCGACGACGTTCACGGAGCGGCTCCCCGTCAGCGGTTTCATCCTGACGAAAATGGACGGAGACGCCCGCGGCGGTGCGGCGCTGTCGCTCCGCGCGGTAACGGGTGCGCCGATCCGGTACCTGGGCGTCGGCGAGAAGCTGGACGGGCTCGAGCCCTTCCACGCCGACCGGCTGGCGTCTCGGCTTCTCGGGATGGGAGACGTCGTGTCGCTCGTGGAGCGCGCCCAGGAGCGCCTCGACGTCCGGAAGGCGGAGGACCTAGAGAAGAAGCTCCGAAAGGACCGCTTCACGCTCGAGGACTTTCTCTCCCAGCTGCAGGAGATGAAGAAGCTTGGTCCGCTCGAGGAGATCATGAAGATGCTCCCGGGCGTGAAGCTTCCGGCGGGCGCCAAGGTGGACGACCGGGAGTTGAAGCGGACCGAGGCGATCATCCAGTCGATGACGAGGCAGGAGCGCGAGGCACCCCGGCTCATCGATGGGAGCCGGCGACGGCGGATTGCGAAGGGGAGCGGCACGACCGTCCAGGACGTGAACCGGCTCCTCAAGCAGTTCGAAGAGATGCAAACGATGCTCAAGCGCCTGGGCAAGGGCCGCAGGGGCGGATTCCCGATGGGGACCCGCTGAGCGCGGACTCGCTTCGGGCGAACATCACCACACACGGAGGTAGGACCGAATGGCTGTCGTCATCCGCATGAAGCGCCAGGGCGCGAAGAAGCGCCCGTTCTACCGGGTCGTCGTGGCCGACTCGAGGAGCCCGCGCGACGGGCGCTACATCGAGCAGCTGGGCTACTACGATCCGCTCACCAACCCGGCGACCTTCAAGGTCGACGCGGAGAAGTTCGCGTCCTGGATTCGGAAGGGCGCCCTTCCGTCCGAGTCGGTCGGGGTCATGATGTCGAAGCACGCGCCCGAGGCAATGCGTCCGGCGCCGCTCCCGAGGCCGGAGCGCGCCGCGGCGGCTCCGCGACCGAAGAAGGTGAAGGCCGCCAAGGCGAAGGCCGCGAAACCCGCGAAGAAGAAGGCCGCGTCGACGCACAAGGGGGTCGAGAAGAAGGCCAAGGCGCGCGCCAAGAAGAAGACCGGCACCGCGAAGCCGAAGGCCAAGGCCGCCAAGAAGTCGAAGAAGTAACCCGACCCGGAGAACCTACGTGAAATCGCTCATTGAATACCTCGCGGGCAAGCTGGTGGACCACCCCGAGGGGGTGCACGTCGACGAGCACGACGCGGGCGAAACGACGGTGCTGACGCTGCGCGTGGCGCCGGGCGACCTGGGAAAGGTGATCGGGCGGGAAGGCCGGACGGCGCACGCGATGCGCGCGCTCCTGTCCGCGGCGGCATCCGCCCAGAGCCGGCGCGCCGCCCTCGAAATTGCCGACTAAGGAGTCCGCCCCCGAGCGGATCCTGGTCGGCGTCGTCGCCAAGGCCCACGGGCTCGGCGGCGAGGTCGTGGTGCAGGCGCTGAGCGACGCGCCCGGCCGGTTCGACCCGGGCAGCGAGTTCCTGGCTTTGATGGCGAATGGGCAGATCCGACCGCTCGTCGTGTCGGATTCACGTCCCCATCA
>DATEND010000228.1:0-4753 GCA_035275245.1 Candidatus Eiseniibacteriota bacterium | reverse complement strand
CGAACCGCAGCCATCGGGCGCCGCCCAACATCGTCGACGATAGGGAAATTCGGCCGTCCTCCTGAAGCGCGCGCTCGAGGCGCGTGCAGAGCGCGGTCGCGTCCTCGTCGCGGCCTGCCCTTGGACGGAACACGACGATCGATAGCTCGGGCTCCGGCCCCACCTCGATGCCTTCGACATTCCGGAGCCGCGCATAGGCGTAACGAGCGAGCAGAAGCTTTTCCTCGACGGCCGCCTCGAACGGCGCCGTGCCCATGACTTGCAGGGGAAGCCAGAGCCGAAGCGCCCGGAAGGGCCGCGAGAGTTCGGGCGAGTATTGCATCGGCGACGGCTCTTCGCGGGTCAACGCGTCCTCTGGAATGTAATTCGCCTCGAACGAGTAGGCGGCGCGCATCGCGGACGCGTCACGGACGAGCACGGCGCCGAGGCCGAGCGGGATGAAGAGTCCCTTGTGCGGGTCGAGCACCAGAGAGTCGGAGCGGTCCATCCCTCGAAGTAGCTCACGTCCTTCCGCACAGAGCGCGAACACCGCACCGTACGCCCCATCCACGTGAAACCACGCTCCGCGCCGCGCCGCGATTTCCGCCATCGCCTCGAGTGGATCGACGGCGCCGGTGTCCGTCGTGCCCGCCGTCCCGACGACCAGCCACGGGCGAAGCCCGGCGCGCGCGTCGTCCGCCATCGTTCGGTCGAGCGCCTCGGGGTCCATCCGGAACCGATCGTCCATCGGGATCCGGCGAACCACGCACTCTCCCATCCCGGCGACCCTGAGGCCCTTCGGGACGCAGTGATGGACTTGCTCGGTCAGGTACACGACCGCCCGTTCCGCGTCGCGGCTCCGGATGCCGGCCGCTTCGCGGGCGGTAACGATCGCGATGAGGTTGGCCATGCTTCCGCCCGACGCGAGATTTCCGCCGCACGCGGACGGATACCCGACCACGGAGGCTAGCCACCCAGTCACCTGATTCTCGATGCGCACCGAGCCGGGGGCAGCGTCGAGGCGGCCCGAGAACCGGTTGGAGATCGCTGCGAGAAAGTCGGCGATCGCGCTGTGATAGACGTTCCCGAGCGGAATGTAGGCGAAGAATCCTGGCGCGGTCGTGTTTTGCCCGGCGAAATCGACGTGGTCGGCGAGGAGCGCGAGAGCCCGTTCCAGTCCGATGGGTTCGCGGCCGATTGGCGCTGCCGAGAGCGCGGCATCGGATCCGGTGTCCTGCACCAAACCCGGCGACGAGTCGACCCATTTGAGGAACGACTCGGCATGCGCGAGTGCCGCCCGTGCGACCTCGGCCCGCTCCGCCACCCCGGGCTCGAGCGGCCGGGCTTTGGGCTCGAGTGCTGCGAGCCGCGCCTCGATCGATGTGGTCACGCTCAAGCCGGCTCCATGGAGCGAACGCTACCACAGATCGCCGGCCCGGGAGCCCGCCCAAGCGACAGCGACCCGGAGAGCGTTCGCTCCAATTCCCTCAAGATCCGCTTGCCCGATGGCGATGCATTCTAGCGACCAGCGGCCGTTTCCCCAGTTCGAGGAATGTCATGCCGAATCCGGACGCGTTCCAACCGAGCCTCGCCCCGGCCGAGCCATCGAACCTCGGGATCCGTCGCTTCCTATCCACGATTCTCGGGTTGGTCTCCGTCTGCGCCTTCCTCTTCGCGGTCTGGCCCGGACTCCTGCATGCCGTGTGGCCGGACGCACGTCTCGGTCGTTTCGGGGAAGACGCGCCCATCCGGTTCGTCGCGATCGCCATCTTCGTGGTCACGCTCACGATCCGAATCCGCCTCAGCCCCGGGAGGCAGCCGAAGCGCCAAGAGATCGCATGGGCCGCGTTCGCAAACGCGATCGGCGGGACGCTCGTCGAGGATCAGCGCAAGCCCACGCTTGGCGGCTGGGAGGGCGGCGCGAAGGTCCGCTGGAATGCGGCCGGCGCCGCGATCGAGCTGACGGCCATCACCGACTCGAGCCGAAACGATCAGACGCGTTTCCAGAGCGACATCCGGCTTTCGCAGGGATTTCAGTTCTACGCGCTACCGCGGTCGTTTCTCACGGCCGCGCTCGCTTCTAGTGCCCTCTGGTCCGTCATTCTCAAGGGGATGAAGAGCGAGATGGCGCGGCCGCAAGCGAGCGGCCCGGAGGTATCGGTTCCCGAACAAATGGCCTTCATGCTCGAAAAGGAAGTCGTGATCGGGGATCCGGTAATCGACGCCGCCGTCTTGGTGAAGAGCAACGACCCGTCCCTGGCGCGCGAGCTCTTCGCCAACGCCGCGGTCTCCCACTGGCTGCGCGAGTTGAACGCCGGCCGGAAGGGCTGGCAGATGAGCCTCGTGGTGAGGCGCGTTCCTGACGACTACCGGTTGGAGCTCACGATTCCGGGCGTGTTGTCGGATCCGAAGACCCTGGATGCCGCGCGCCAGGTGGTCGAGGGCGCTCTCGGGAGCCTCGCCGGCCGCGGCCTCCTCGATGCTCCCGCCCGGAAGGCCGCCGGCTAGCTCGCCCTTCTGCCCCGCCTGAGTTTTCCGAGCACCGCATCCAACGAGTAACGCCCGCCACCCGTCAGCATCAGCGTCAGCATCGGCACCGCGAAGAGGAGCGCCTTCTCCTTGTTGGCGAAGGGATCCGCCGCGTGCTGCACGAAAACCGCGACGGCGGTGAAGATCAAGATCGGCACTGCGGCGAGGCGTGTGCCCAGTCCGAGCATGACCGCCGCGGCGCAGAAGACCTCCGCGAAGACGACCAGGGCGAAGCTCGTTTCGGGGCCAAGCCCGATCGGATCGGCGAACTCGGGTGCCCGCTCCGCATACTTCGTGATCTTGCCCCAACCGTGCCCATAGATCAGGAGCCCGCCCGAGCCCAACCGGAGCACGAGGAGGCCCACCGAGAGAAGCCGTTCCTTCGCTGAATTCACGCATCCTCCCATTTCTGCCGGTGTCGAGCCGAGCCGCGCTCGGTGTATCCTCGAAGGCGAACATCTACGTCCGCGTAATCCTAACCCAATCGGAGCCCGCAATGACCCCGACTCCGGGTGCCCGACCCCTCGCGCTTCTTACGGGAGGGAATGGATTTGTCGGAAGCCGCGTCGCGCGCCGGCTCGCGTCCCTGGGATGGCGCGTTCGCGCGATCGTCCGGAGGAAGGGCGCGCCGGACCTCCGCCTACCGAACGTCGAGGAGGTCGAGGGCGACTTCGTCTCACGATACCTGACGTCGCCCGCCGCGGCCGGGGCCGACGCGGTGATTCACTGCGCCGCCGGCGCCGGGCCGGATCTGGAGCCGCTTCGGCGGCTGAACGTGGAGGGAACCCGGACGATGGCCGAGGTCGCGATCGCGGCGCGCGCGAAGCGGTACGTCCACATCTCGACGGTGGGCGTTTACAACATCGCGGGCGCGCCGCTCGTCACCGAGGAGACGCCACTTCGCACCGAGGGTGATCCGTACGGCGTGACGAAGGCCGAGGCGGACCGCGTGGTACTCGACGCGATGAGCCGTGGACTTCCGGCTACGATTCTTCGTCCCGGGGCGGTCTTGGGGGCGCATCCGACGTCGACCTGGGCCGTCAGGATTCCCACGATGGTGCGCGACCGGAAGATCATTTTAAAGGACGACGGCGGCGATTCCTGGCCGTTCGTGCACGTGGAGGATCTGGTGGACGCGATCCTGCTCGCGATCGAGTCGAAGGCCGCTATCGGCCACGTCTACAACATGGTCGACCATCACCGGACCTGGCGCGAATACACCGACGAGGTTCGCGGTTGGTTCGGGACCGAGCCCCTCGACTTTACGCCCCGCGCGGAACTCGCGCCGAATGTCTACTGGACGGGGAAGGTCGACGCGAGTCGCATTCGCTCCGAGCTGGGGTACGACCCGAAGCGGACGTACGAAGAAGGAATGGCGGAAGCGGCCGCGTACTGGCGGACCCGCGAAGCGACAGCGAGGCCCTAGGCGGTCGCGGGCGCCGGCTTCCTGCCTCCGAAAAGCGCTACGGCCACGCCGACCAGGACCAACGCGGCCCCGGCATACGTCGTCGCCGGCGGTGCCTCGCCCTTGACGAGCGAGCCGAGGGCCACCGCGATCACGGGAATGATGAGCGCCATGACGCTCGCCCTCGTCACTTTCCACTTCGTCAAGAGCCACGTGAAGAGGGCGTAGGCGCCCAGGTTGCCCAGGATCGCCAAGTAGAGGATTGGTCCCCAGCCGGCGAGCCCCTCCGGCATCACCCTGGCCTCCCCAAACACGGCACTGCCGGCGAAGCAGACGCATGAACCGACCGCGGCTCCGATCGCGTTGAGCCCCCAGGGCGATTGCGGCGGCGCCTTCTTCAAGATCACGGAGGAAAGCGCAGCGCAGGTGGCGCCCGTGAATACCGCCAATAGGGCAGTGGCGGGCGCGCCCACTCTGAGCTCGCCCGAGAAGATCAGGGTCACGCCCAGGAACCCGATCGTGGCCGATAGCATTTGAAGCCGCTCGAGTCGTTGGACTCCCAAGATCGCCGAGAAAATGCCGGTCGTGATCGGAATGGTCGCATAGAGAACGGCGGCGGTTCCGCTGGGAACGGTCTTCTCGCCCCAGTAGAGCAGCGCGAAGTTGACCCCGAGATTGAGGAAGCCGAACCAGAGCGCGGCGCGGAGCGCCTCCCCGCGCGGAAGCGAGCCGCCCGTGACCCGCATCACCACGTAGCAAAGGACCGCAGCGATCGCGAGGCGAATCGTCGCGCCCCAGACCGGTGGTACCGATTCGTTCCCGAAGCGTATCGCCAGGAAC
>DATEND010000227.1:0-3687 GCA_035275245.1 Candidatus Eiseniibacteriota bacterium | reverse complement strand
CGCGGTTCCTCGAGGGCCGCGGACGCGCGGGCCAATGCCGCGATCATGAGCCCGTTCCAAGCCGTGAGCACTTTGTCGTCCTTGTACGGCCTCGGGCGACGGCCGCGAACCTCGAACAGTTTCAGGCGCGCTTCCTCGAGGCGACGGCCGAGCGCGGCCGGTTCCTCCCCGAACTCGCGCTCCAGCGCGGCGGGATCGGCCCAGAGATGCAGGATGTTCGTTCCGGGCATGCGACCGATCGCGTGATCGATCCAGTTTCCCTTCGCTTCCACCCCGAACACGCGGCCAAACAAAGCGGCATCCTCGTCGCCCAGGACCTCGCGGATCTCGGCCTCGGTCCAGACGTAGAACTTCCCCTCTTCTCCCTCGCTGTCGGCGTCCTCCGCGGACAGGAATGCGCCCTCCGGCGAGGTCAAATCGCGATGCACGTAGGTCGCGATCTCCCGCGCCACCGATCCGAAGAGCGGGTCGCGGGTCGCCTGGTACGCCTCGGCGTAGGCGAAGAGGAGGAGCGCTTGGTCGTAGAGCATCTTCTCGAAGTGCGGGACGAGCCACTCGCGATCGGTGGAGTAGCGATGGAACCCGAATCCGACCTGGTCGTACAGCCCGCCGCGACGCATGGCCCGCAGGGTGCGGTTGACCATTTCGAGCGCGCGCCCGTCTCCGGTGCGCTTCCAGTACCGGAGCAGGAACGTGAGCTGGTGCGGCGTGGGGAATTTGGGGGCCGCGCCGAAGCCGGCGTGTTCCTCGTCGAAGCGCTGGAGCAGATGCTCGAACGCCGTGGTCAAGATCTCCTCGCCGGGCCGCTCGCCCGGCAGGCCGGCGAACTCGGGCTGGATCGCCTCGACGATCTTCGCCGCCGATTCGTCGACGCGGCCGCGCTGGTCCTCCCAGGCCGAGACGAGCTGGTGCAGCAGCTCGAGGAGTCCGGGGCGTCCGAATCGCGTCTCGGGCGGGAAGTACGTCCCGGCGAAAAACGGCCTCCGATCGGGCGTCAGGACGACCGTGAGCGGCCATCCCCCGCTCCCCGTCAGTGCCTGGCAGACGGTCATGTAGATGTGGTCGACATCGGGCCGCTCCTCGCGATCCACCTTCACGGCGATGAAGTGCTCGTTCAGGTAGGAAGCGATGGACGCGTTCTCGAACGACTCGCGCTCCATGACGTGACACCAATGGCACGTGGAGTAGCCGATGGAGAGGAAGATCGGCTTGTCCTCGGCCGCCGCTTTCTGGAACGCTTCGTCGCCCCACGGATGCCAGTCGACGGGGTTCAGGGCGTGCTGCAGGAGGTACGGGCTCTTCTGGCCGGCGAGCCGGTTCGGCTTGGAAGGGGCTACCACCCTACTCGACATGCTCGATCACGCCGCCCGCGAGGACGCGGTCGCCGTCGTAGAGCACGAGCGACTGCCCGGGCGTCATGGCGCGCTGGGGCGCGTCGAACGTCACGTCCGCCTCGCTTTGGCAGCCGGGCGCGAGGACCGCAGGCGACGGGGTGTGAAGGTATCGAATCTTTCCCTCGCCGCGGAGGGGACGCGCCGGCGCGGCTCCGGAGACGTAGTTCACCCGAGCGATCCGCGCGCGGGTTCGGTAGAGCGCCTCCTCGCGGTCGATGGTCACGGCACCGGTCTTCGCCTCGATGCCCGTGACGTAGAGGCGCTCCGGGGCCGAGACGTTCACGCCGCGGCGCTGTCCCACGGTGAAGGCGTGGATCCCCTCGTGACGCGCGAGGACACGGCCGGAGGCGTCGCGGATCTCGCCCTTCGGCGAATCCGCCATTCGCTCCGGGAACCGCTTGCTCAGGAAGTCCGTGTACTTCCCGCCTTCGACGAAGCAGATGTCCTGGCTCTCCCGCTTGTCCGCGACGGCCAGCCCAAGGTCGCGGGCGAACGCGCGTACTTCCTCCTTCGTCAGCTCTCCGAGGGGGAAGAGCGACCGCGCCACGACGTCCTGCGCCAAGCCCCAGAGCACGTACGATTGATCCTTGGCCCGATCGGCCGAGCGATGGAGCGTCGCGCGGCCCTCGGCGTCGGTGCCGCGGCACGCGTAGTGCCCGGTCGCGACGTAATCGCAGCCGAACGCCTCGGCCCGGCGCATCAGCTCTCCGAACTTGAGCCAGTTGTTGCACTGGACGCACGGGTTCGGCGTCCGCCCCTTCAGGTACTCGCCGACGAAGTCGTCGAGGACGTGCCTCTTGAAATCTTCCTCGAGGTTCAGGACGTAGTGGGCGAAGCCCATGCGGCGCGCCACGGCGCGGCAGTCGTCGATCGCTTCGAGCGTGCAGCAGCCGCGGCTGGGCGATGGTCCCTCCGAGTAGCACCAAAGCTTCATCGTGACGCCGATCACGGTGTGCCCGGCGCGCTGCAGGAGCGCGGCGGCGACGCTCGAGTCGACGCCGCCGCTCATGGCGACGAGCACGGTCGCCTTTTCGGCGGGAGCGAAATTGATCACGGAACCCTCAGGATGCGAACGACGGAGATCCGGCTCGGAGCTTCTTGACGATCTCGGGGATCACCTCGAGCACGCGGTCGATGTCGGCTGCGGTGGTGGAACGGCCCAGGCTGAAGCGGACGGCGGACTGGGCGATGTTCGCGGGGATGCCCATGCCCAGGAGAACGTGCGACGCGTGGGCCGATCCTGCCTTGCAGGCCGACCCGGCGCTACACGCGATGCCCTTCATGTCGAGCGACAGGATCAAGTGCTCCCCTTCCGCGCCCACGAACGAGAGGTGCGACGTGTTGCAGACGCGCGGCGCGCCGGTCCCGTGTCGCATCACGTGTGGAACCGACGCCAGAATCCCCTCCTCCATTCGATCGCGAAGCGCGGCGATGGCCGCCGGCTTCTCGCGAAGCTCAGCTTGCGCCAGCTCCGCGGCCGCGCCCAGGCCGACGATCGCGGGAACGTTCTCGGTGCCCGCGCGGCGGCCACGCTCCTGCTCGCCGCCGAAGTAAAGCGGCGACGTGCGGAATCCGCGCTTCACGTAGAGCGCGCCGACACCCTTCGGGCCATAGAACTTGTGCCCGGCGATCGTCGCCAACGACGCCCTCCACGCCTGAACGTCGATGGGGATCTTGCCCGCGGCCTGCACCGCGTCGACGTGGAAGGCGACGCCGCGCGCCGCCGCGATCGCGCCGATCTCGGCGGTCGGCTGGATCACGCCCGTTTCGTTGTTCGCGGCCATGACCGAGACGAGCGTCGTGTCGGGACGAAGCGCCTGCTCCACGGCGGCGGCCGAGACGACTCCCGTGCCGTCCGCTGGAACGCGCGTCACGGTGAACCCCTCCGCCTCGAGTGCGTCGGCCGCGCCGCGCACCGCCTCGTGCTCGATCGCGCTCACGACGACATGGCGGCCCTTCGACGCGAGCATCCGCGCCGCGCCCAGTACGCCCATGTTGTCCGACTCCGAGCCGCTTCCCGTGAAGACGATCTCACCGGGGGTCGCGTTCATGAATTTCGAGACCTGGGCGCGCGCTTCCTCCATCGCCCCCTTCGCGTCCTGCCCGAAGGCGTGGACGCTCGAGGCGTTTCCATACTGGTCGCAGAAAAACGGGAGCATCGACGCCAATACTTCGGGACGAACGGGCGTGGTGGCGTTGTGGTCGAGATAGACGCGGGACATGCGCGGGGGGCCTCCGGTGTCGGATCGGGTTCCCCTAAGTGTAGCAAAGCCAACGGGCCGGGCGCAATCGG
>DATEND010000226.1:0-2869 GCA_035275245.1 Candidatus Eiseniibacteriota bacterium | reverse complement strand
CGCCGCAGGGCCAGCTCGCTCACGGTTCCCTTGAGCTGTACGTCGATGATTCGCGGTCCCTTCGGCGTACGGTGGAGGCGGTAGTTCAGGTCGAACGGCGCCGCCGCCGGATCGACGACGCGCCCACGCACGACGACGGTGTCGTGCTCGGCGGGCTCCTCGCCGAGAAGCTCGAAGCGCTGGCCCGTGTTCCTGTCGAGATTCGCGGCGTAGTTGGCGATCGTGAACTCACGGAAAGCGTCCGTCCACTGCTTCTTCTGCTCGTCGCTCAGATCCTTCCAGTGACGCCCGAGCGACTTCTCCGCCATGAAGTCGACGTCGAAGGCCTCGGCCATGACGGGCTTCAGGCGCTCGAAGCGGCCGGCGTAGCCGAGCTGCTCGGCCTTCGGCAGGATCTCGGCGATCGACGCATTGAGGCGCTCGACCGTCTTCTTCGCCGTCCCCTCGGCGAACGCGTCGTAAGGACGCATCGTCAGCACGAGGGCGGCGACAACGGCGACGTGGATGCGTGCAAGGCGCATTGATATCACCGTAGCTGTGCGTTCCCCGCGCGTAAAGCGGGCTGGCGAGATGCGTTCCTAGCGCACCACGCGATCCAGCAGCTCCACCGCCGCGGTGCGGAGATGCGTGACCATGCGGTGCGCATGCCGGCTCATCACGTCCGCGTGCCTGCTGGCACCGCGCAGCCGGGCATCCCCGGAGCTGGCCCACCGTGTCGCGAGCCACGACCAGGCCGTCGCCTTCCGATACCACTCGCTGGAGAGCCGGGTCCATTCGGCTCCGAGCGATGCCAGCTCGCCCCTGGTCCCCTCGTCCAGACTCATCCTAGTCTCGCGCGACGGCATCGAGAAGCTCGCGGGCTCCCTCGCGGAGGAACGAAGCCATTTCTCTCGCATGCTCCGCCAGTTCCTGCGCCCGCCTGCCCGCGGTGCCGAGGTGATTCTCGCCGGTGAGGGACCACCGCTTCCCCTGCTCGATCCACGTGGTGGCGTGCCGACCGCAATTGGTTGCGAGGTGCGTCCACTCGGCGGCGACGCGCACGAGCTCGGCGTTTGATTGTGGGTTGTCCATGGCCGGCCATGGTGCATACGGCGTGCCTCACGACCCCGCGCCCACCCGGCTGCCACGCGTGCCATTCTGAACCGGCCGTACCGCGATTGGATCGGAACGGCGCACGTCGTCAGCTGGGGCCGGGCGCGCTCACTGGCTCGTCGACGCCGAGGTGGAGGAGCAGGATGCGGCGGACCTCGGCGATCGTTCGCGGGTTCCCCTGGCAGGAGTGCGGCGAATGAACGACGAGCTCGGACTCCACTCCGTCGATGTGCGCGCTCTTGTACTTGACGACGCCATCGTCCCCGTCCTCGATATCTTCCATGTCTTCCACGGCGATGATCGAGTGCGCGGCGACGCCGGGGACGACCGGGAGCGCGCTCAGCGTCCGGACGAACGGGTTCCCGGGAGTCATGTTGTCTACGGCCGTGGGTGCGCCGCGAATCTGCTGTTTGAGACGGCCCTTGACGGTCGCGAACTCGGCCATCGTCCTCGAGATGTCGAGCGGCGCCCGGATCAGGCGCGCGAACTGGTGGGCGTACCAGCTCCCGGCCACGTAGCTCCCGTGATGCGGAGTGGCGACGAAGACGACGCGCTGGACGAACGGCGAGCGATGGAACAGAAGCGCGCGACGCAGGAGATCGGCAGTCTCTCCGGGAAGCCCGAGCTCGTCCAGTGGATGGTCGCTGACGTTCGCCCAGAACGCGTTTCCCGGCTCCACGGCCATGCACTTCGTGAGGAGACCACCCTGGCTGTGCCCGACCACCACCATGCGCCGGAGGGCGGGATCCTTCCCCTCGGGATCGAGCTGCGCGACGGCGGTCGCGAGCGCCTCCCGGAGCAGCATGGCGGAGTAGGGGATGGCGTTGCCCGTCTCGTAGGAGAAGAACCAGAATTGGTAGCGGCCGAAAATGCGCGGGTCGTTGTCGAGCTCGTTGAAGAGCTGTGCCCAACGGGCAGCGCTCGATGCCGTGCCGTGCACGAAGACGACCGGGATGAGTCCGGGGCGGTACGGACGGGTCGCTACCAGGCGCCCTTCTCGTTGAATGACCCCGAACCCGCGCAGGAACCCCGATAGCTCGCGCTCCCAGATCTGGGGCGAGGACAGCGCGAACCCGAGGGCGGCGGTCGGCTCGGCCTCGAGCGGCACGTCGCGATCACCGACGCGAACCGTATGCTCTCCGAATCCGGGATAGGATTCCAACTTCGCACGCACCCGGCCGTCGCGGAAGCCGGCCGGAAGATCCGCGGGCCGCAGGATCAGCGTCAGGGGGACGCGCGCTCTGGGCGCCACAATGTCTCTGTTCTTCGTGGAATCGACCGGCTTGACGCTCGCGGCGAGGGGCGCGCCGAGGCCGGCCCATCGGTAGTAGGTGGGAAAGCCCTCGATGTCGTACTCCGCGATCGGGACGAAGTCCCCAAGCTGGTAATCGGACCAGCGCGGATCGGGCGCCTCCGTCACCTCGAGCGCGCCGAACGGCAGCGGGAAGGTTCCGACACCGAAGGTGACCGCCTTCCCGTCCTGCGACTCGAAGCCCTCGGTGAGCCCGCGGTTGTAGAGGTCGCAGGCGAGACGGATGCGCGGATCGAAGCGGCTGGGAACGTTCACGCGGTCGGCAGGGAAGAGGAAGTCCCAGGCATAGAGCGCCGTGGCGAGGTAGTACGGGCGCCCGCCGCCGTCCTCGGCATGGTAGTAGAAGAGCTCCGCCAGCGCCGCGCTGTCGCCCGGACGCAGAGTCCCGGCCACGAACGCCGTATGCAGCTCGGCGAGCGCCCCGGCCGGATCGTCGTCGAAACGCGCGACCAGATCGTGGTCGAA
>DATEND010000225.1:0-2055 GCA_035275245.1 Candidatus Eiseniibacteriota bacterium | reverse complement strand
GGCTACGGTGCGGGACTCAAGTCCCGCGTGGCCTCCGGGCTGGTCGGACTCGAGCTGGGGCTCGCTCCGGGCGAGCCGCTCCGAAGGGCCACGATCCACCTTCGATATGCGAGCCACTGGTGAGCGAACGCCGCTGCAAACCACTGCCGACCGGATGAGCACCGCCGCCCAGCGGATCGCGCGTCTCCGCGCCGAGATCGAGCGGCACGATCACTCCTATCACGTTCTCGGCGAGCCCGAGATCTCCGACCGCGACTACGACGCGCTCTTCCGCGAGCTCGCCGACCTCGAGGCGGCGCATCCGGACCTTGCCGATCCCGACTCGCCGACCAAGCGCGTGGCGCACGGCCTCCTCACGGGATTTCCGACGGTTCGCCACTCGGCTGCGATGCTCAGCCTGGACAATACGTACTCCATCGAGGAGCTGGCGGAATTCGACGCTCGCGTGCGAAAGCTCCTCGGCGCCGACGACGTGGAATACGCCATCGAGCCGAAGGTCGACGGGGTCGCCGTGCACCTCCGGTACGAGGGCGGCCGCTTCGTGCAGGGGCTCACGCGGGGAGACGGCGAACGAGGCGACGAGATCACCGCGAACCTCCGCACCATCCGGTCGATCCCGCTTCGGCTCCGCGGACGTGACGTTCCGCCGCTCTTCGAAGCGCGCGGCGAGATTTTCATGGAGACGGAGGCCTTCGCGGCGCTGAACCGGCGTCGGGAGAAGGCCGGCGAGAAGACCTTCATGAATCCCCGCAACGCGACGACGGGGAGCTTGAAGACGTTCGACACGGCCGAAGTGGCGCGCCGGCCCCTGCAGATCTTCATCTATCAAGTCGTCGGCGCGGCTCGGCTCGGCGCGCGGACGCATCTCGAATCGCTGGACCTGGCGGCCAAGCTCGGCCTGCGCGTCAACCCCGACAACGCGCGCGCGGTCGGGTTCGACGCGGTGCGCCGCTTCTGCGAGCGGTGGGAAGCACGGCACTCGGCGCTCCCGTACGGAGCCGACGGTCTCGTGATCAAGGCGAACAAGTTCGCGGAGCAGGAGCGGCTCGGCGCCACCGCCAAGAGCCCGCGCTGGGCGATCGCGTACAAATTCGGCACGCACGAGGCCGAGACCGACTTGCGAAAGATCGAATTACAAGTAGGCCGCACCGGCGTCGTCACGCCCGTCGCCATCCTCGAGCCGGTGACGCTCTTGGGCACCGTCGTCAGCCGCGCCACGCTCCACAACTTCGACGACCTGGAGCGGAAGGACATCCGCGAAGGGGATCGCGTCGTCATCGAGAAGGGGGGCGAGGTGATCCCCAAGGTGGTGCGGGTGGTGCCGCGCCCGGGGAAGCGGGGCCCCGCCTTCGCGGCGCCGCGGAAGTGCCCGGTTTGCGGCGAGCCGCTCACGCGCGACCCCGAAGAGGCGGCGATCCGCTGCGAGAACCTCCTCTGCCCCGCACAGGTTCGGCGGCGCCTCGTCCACTTCGCGAGTCGCGGCGCGCTCGACATCGAGGGCCTGGGCGAGAAGACCGTGGAGCAACTCGTGGACGCGAACCTGATTCGCGATCCGGCAGACCTCTACGATCTCGAGGTCGCGCAGCTCGTGCCGCTCGAGGGAATGGCGGAGAAGTCGGCCGGCAACCTGGTTCGCGCCATCGCGGGGAGCAAGGCGGCCCCGCTCGAGCGACTCGTTGGTGCCATCGGCATCCACCATGTCGGCAGCACCGTGGCGCGCCTCCTCGCCGAGCGGTTCCGTTCGCTCCGCGCGATCGCCGAAGCGTCGGAGCAGGAGCTTCAGTCGGTCCCGGGAATCGGGCCCGAGATCGCCGCGAGCGTCGCGTCGTACTTCGGCTCGCGCGAGGGGAAGTCGCTCGTGAAGCGCTTGGAGGAGCGCGGCGTGAAGGGCAAGCCTCCGGAGCGCCGCGAGGTTCCATCGGCCGGCCCGTTCGCGGGGAAAACCTTCGTGCTGACCGGGGCCTTGTCGATTCCGCGCGAGGAAGCGGCGGGCTTGATCGAGCGCGCGGGGGGGAAAGTCTCATCCTCCGTGAGCAAGAAGACCGACGCGGTGAT
>DATEND010000224.1:0-2207 GCA_035275245.1 Candidatus Eiseniibacteriota bacterium | reverse complement strand
CGAACGCCGCGTGATCGCGACCAATCGCAAGGCGCGTCACGATTATTCGATCCTCGAGACCTACGAAGCCGGGATCGAGCTGAAGGGGAGCGAGGTCAAATCGCTGCGGGACTCGAAGGCGCAGCTTCAAGACGCGTACGGCTCGGTCGACGCGGGTCAACTCTACCTTCGCGGGGCGCACATCAACCCGTACGATCCGGCGGCGCACGACAATCACGATCCGACGCGCGCGCGGCGACTGCTCATGCATCGCGCGGAAATCCGCCGGCTCATCGGAAAGCTCGAGGAGTCCGGGCTCACGCTCGTGCCGCTTTCTCTCTACTTCAAGGATGGGCGCGTAAAGGTGGAATTGGCGTTGGTGCGCGGGCGGAAGAGCTACGACAAGCGCGACAAGATCGACGAGCGCCGCGCGCGCCGTGAGCTTCGCGGCGTCATGCGGGGGGAACGCCCCGAGTGACCCTTCGGCGGACTCTCCTCGTGCCCCTTCTCCTCGCGCTTCCACTCGCGGGGATCCTCGCGGCCGTGGTTCCCGCCCTCGGACAGCGGGGCGTGCCCGCGATCACCGTTCTCTATCCGGAGCCGAAGGCGCCCGAGCGCATTCGGCCGGTGCTCCTCGAGAATGTCCGATACGTCTCCACCAGCGACCTCGCGCGTGTCTTTCGCGCCACGAAGTACTGGCGCCCCGAAATCCAAAAGCTCTCGCTTCGAATGGGCGAGCGCACCGTCCGCTTCACCGTCGGGGCGTCCGTGGTGCTGGTCAACGAGGAAGCGATCAACCTGGGCCACCCGATCCGCATCGTGCGGGGCGTCGTCTACGCACCGGAGTCGATCGTCGATCACTTCTTCACGTACGGAATGGCATCCGACGCCACCTGGGACGAGTCGACGCGCGTGATCCGCTTCCGCGCGTCGGTCCATTCCGTGCGCCAAGCGCAGCTCTGGGTCCGCGGCCGCGTCACGGAAGTGTCGGCGTCTCTCGCGAAGAGCCTGCCCGCCAGGATTCTGTACGCCACCCCCACCGAAATCCGCGTTCTCTTCGAGGGCGGCACGCTCGATACGTCGCGCGTCGTTTCGGGAGGCTCGGTTTCCACTGGCGAGATTCACGAAGTGCCCGGCGGCGTCGAGGTTCGGCTCGCGCTCGCGGAAGGCGCGAAGGGATACGCGATCTCCGTGAGCGCGAACCGCCTCAAGGTTTCCGTGACCGACGACGACGGGTTGGTCGAGGCCGGGCTCTTCAGCGCCCTCGAACCCGTGCGGGTGGGGACGCGCGACGAGGGCGACATTCGGACGATCGTGATCGACCCCGGGCATGGCGGTTCCGACCTCGGCGCTGCGCTTCCCGGGGGTTACGCCGAGAAGGATGTCGCTCTGGAGGTCGCACGATCGCTGCGCGCCGCGCTCCAGTCGCGCATGAACGTTCGCGTCATTCTCACTCGGGAGAGCGACCTCGAGATTCCGCCCGCGCGCCGCGCGGAGATCGCGAACGAGCAGCGCGCCGATCTCTTCATCAGCCTGCACCTGGACGGCGAGGGTTCCGTGCGCGGGGGCGGGTTCCGCGTCTTCGCGCAGTCCCCGATCGCCCCCGAAGGCATCTCCACCGCGCCCGTCCACTTGTCGGGCGAGGGGGATGGCGCCGAGCTTCTGCCTTGGCGGGCCGCGCAGACGCCTGCCGTCGGGAGCAGCCTTGCGCTCGCGCAATCCGTGGCGGACGGACTCCTCCGCGCGTTTCCGCAGTCTCCGGTGCTCGTTCGCACCGGTCGCATGAGCGTGCTCGAACCCTCGCTTTGCCCGTCGATCCTTCTCGAGTCGGCGCCCGCTTCCCGCGCCGGGCCGGAGGCGATGAGCATGCGCGGGTACACCGTCTACGACTACACGCAGACGGTGGCCCACGCGATCGAGGACTTCGTGAGGCGGTCGAGAGCATGAACGACCTTCGCCGAACGCTGAACGCCGGCATCGACACCGTGCGCCGCCGCCGATGGATCGCCATCGGGGCCGGGGTGGTGATCGTCGGGGGCGTCCTGTGGTTCGCGCTCGGCCCCGGCCGTCGCGGTGGGCAGGCTCCGTCACGATTCGTTCCGCTCGCGGCCGAGCTCGAAGGAATCCGCGGCGTCACGCTCTACTACGGATTGCCCGGCTCGGACAGCTTGGTCGCGGAGTACCGCGACATCGTCGTGAAGGATCGGTCGACCGACCGCGTGCGCGCG
>DATEND010000223.1:0-5087 GCA_035275245.1 Candidatus Eiseniibacteriota bacterium | reverse complement strand
TGAGCGACGAAAACAACTCGCTCTACCTTCCGGCCCGCGCGCGCCGGCGTCGAGGCTGGCGCGACATGGAGCGCGAGCCCGACGGTCCCTACTTCGCAGCGCGCCGCGCGATGATCGGCGAGCACTTCCCGAACCTGGCGGAGAACCAGCTCCTCGAGGCGGTGCGCCAAACGCGCGGATTCTGGGGCGAAGACGTGATCGCGCAAGTGCGCGAGTTCCTCGTCTCCGGGCAGATCGCCAAAGCTCCGGAATTTCGATACCGCGATCCGCGCGACGGACAGTATCCCGAGCGCGAGCTGAACCCGTTTTGGATGATGCGAAAATTCGAAGCGGCGGGACTTCGCCCCGAGATCCTTCCGGCATTCTTCTCGCGCGGCATCGAGGTCCATCCGAGGCAATTCGTGAAGGACGTGCTCCGGTTCTTCTGCTCGCGATGGCCCGTGCTATCGGTCTACGTCTGGCCCATCATGCGGCTTCGAGGTCGAAAAGCAGGTTGACACTCGCCGAGCGCCGCTCGTAGGCTTCGCGACGTGCGTTGGGCCATTCGGCTTTGCCTCTTGGCCGTCCTCGGATCCGCATCGGCCGCTACCGGCGCGCCGAGCGGTACGCTGACGCCACCCGCCCCCGAGCTTCCCGCCCCCGAACAATTCGTCGCCAAGGACCGTCCCGGTGATGCCGGCAACTCGATTCTTTTAACGTGGAAAGACCCCGCATCGCTTCCCGTGGGCGCGGTGTTCGAAGCGCGGCGTTCCGAACCGCCGGCGTACGAGTGGGCGAAGATCGCGGACGTCGCCGCGGGCGTGGGCCGCTACGTGGATGCAACGGCGAAAGACGGCGTCGTCTATCGCTATGAATTGCGCGCGCGGCACGCCGAAGCCGCGGACACGCTGGGCTTGGCCGGCACGACCGGCCCCGCCGTGGTGAGCGATCCCGTGACGTCGCATGACGACTGGATCCGCCTCGACCGCGTGAACTCCCTCGTCGCGTGCCTTCTCTTCCTCGTCATACTCCTCTCGTCGATCTGGCTGGCGGGCCGCGGCTCGCAGCTCTTCGTTCGCCGCATCGCCGGGTTGAACGCCGTCGACGAGGCGATCGGGCGGGCCACCGAGCTGGGGAGGAAGGTGCTCTACGTGCCGGGCATCCAGCCGCCGGGCGACATTCAAACCGTGGCCTCGCTCGCGATCCTCGGTCACGTGGCGCGGGCCACCGCGCGGTATGGGACCGACCTGGATTGCCCGAATCGAGATCCGCTGACGTTCACGTCGGCGCGCGAGACGGTGCGCGGGGCGTATCTCGCGGAGGGGCGGCCCGATCTCTTCCGCGAGGAGATGGTGAACTACATCACCTACGACCAGTTCGCCTACGTCGCGGCCGTGGCCGGCCGGATGGTGCGCGAGAAGCCGGCGGCGAACTTTCTCATCGGGCACTTCTTCGCGGAGTCCTTGATCCTGGCCGAGACCGGCCAGTCGACGGGCGCGATCCAAATCGCCGGCACGGCGGATCCCGCGCAGCTTCCGTTCTTCGTCGCCGCCTGCGACTACACGCTGATCGGCGAGGAGCTCTACGCGGCGGGCGCCTACCTTTCACGGGAGCCGGTGCTGCTCGGCTCGATCCGCGGCACCGACATCGCGAAGGCGCTCCTTCTCCTCCTCGGCCTGGTCGGGATCGTTTCCGCCACGCTCGGGAACAACTGGGCCGCCGGGCTCCTCAAGACCCAATGACCGAACTCCACTTCGATACCGGCCGAGTTCTGCTCCTGATCTGCTTCGGGCTCGTTCCGGTCGCCGGGATCATCCTCGGGCTCATGGCTCCGTCCCTGCGCCGGCAGATTCCGCTGATCGTCGGATTCGTCGCGGGGATCGTCCCCATTCTCTCGCTCTACATCCCGAAGCGATTCCTGTCCGCCGCCGGCGAGGGGATGAGCCCGCGCTTGGATCAGTACCTGATCATCGTCGCGGGGTTCGCGCTGCCGCTCGGGATCGTGAACGTGATCCAGATCAACTCGCGAAGGGTGGGGCGCGGGGAGAAGGGATGGCCGTTCGCGCTTGCCCTCCTCGTCGGCCTCCTCCTGATGGGTGGGTTCGGGGTCTACGGCGCCGTCTCCGGCCAGGGCATCGGCTTTCTCCCGAGCGGCGCTCCAACCCCGTTTCAATGGATGACCGATTGGTTCTTCCGCCCGCTTCAGGCGACCATTTTCTCTCTGCTCGCGTTCTTCATGGCGAGCGCCGCGTTCCGCGCGTTCCGCGCCCGGAACACGGAGGCCACGATCCTCCTCATTGCCGCGGTCCTGGTCATGGCGGGCCGCGTGCCGTTGCTCGACTTTCTGGCCTATCCCTTCCCGCCGCTCCATCCCTTGGCTGCGTCGCTGAGCCAGACGATGGGCCGCCTCACCGAGTGGATCATGGACGTGCCGAACAGCGCGGCGCAGGCGGGGATCATCATCGGGGCGGCACTCGGGGCGGCGGCAATGGCGATCCGCGTGATCCTGGGCATCGAGCGATCCTACCTAGGGCTCGGGAAGGGCGACTAGACGATGTCCATCGTAGACCGCCTGCTCGCAATCGATCGCCGCTGGATCTTCCTCTTCGTGCTTCTGGCCGTCACCATTCCGATCCTCCTCCCGCTCGGGCTTCCGGTCGTCACGACCGGGTCCACGCGCGCCGCGTTCGAATACATCGAGTCACTGAAGCCGGGCGACATCGTTTGGCTCTCGTTCGACTACGGTCCGTCCTCCGCCCCCGAGAACGATCCGATGGCCGAGGGCTTCCTCCGCCACTGTTTCAAGAAGGACCTGCGCGTCGTGGTCTGCGCGCTCTATCCATTGGGCGGACTCAGCCTCGCCAACAGCTCGGTCGCCATCGTCGCGAAGGAATTTCCGAACAAGAAGTACGGCACGGACTACGTCAACCTGGGCTACAAGGACGGGGCGGAAGCGGTGATGCGGCGGTTGGGGGAGAACATCGCCGACGCGTTCCCGACCGACGTGCACGGAACGCCCATCTCCCAGCTGCCGATCTTCGAGCCCGAGACGGTGCCCGTGGAACGACGGGCGATCGATCGCGTGCAGGTCAAGGCGCCTGGCTCGGAGGTGCGCATGGGCATCCGCACCATCGGGCAGTTCAAGGTGGTCTTCACCGCCGCGACGGGATTGATCGGCGAGTACTGGATCACGCTGGTCAACGCGCAATTCGGGACCCCGATCATCATCGGCCCCACCGCGGTCAGCGCGCCGAAGTACTACGCGTTCATCAATTCGGGCCAGCTGAAGGGGATGCTGGGGGGCATGAAGGGCGCCGCAGAGTACGAACAGCTCCTGGGCCGGAAGTATCCCGAGCTGTCGAAGTTCTACATGGAGACACGGCTCTTCACGGGCACGAAGGGAATGGACGCGCAGGCAGGCATCCACGCGGTGATCGTTCTCTTCATCTTCCTCGGCAACGTCGCATTCTTTTTGTCGCGTCGTCGCGAGCGGAAGGGATAGGCCGTGGAACTTCTCGGGACATGGATGGCCGCCCTCTTCACCCTGGCCGTTCTCTCGTTTCTCTATAAGGACAACCCGATCTTCCGGCTTGCGGAGAGTCTCTTCGCGGGCGTGTCGCTCGGCTATTTCGTCGGGATCACGCTCGACCAGACCCTGAAGCCGAACCTGTTCGAGCCGCTCCGCACGAACTTCAACCTCCATTGGGATCTCGTGATCGCGGGCCTTCTGGGCGCGTTCCTCTACATGCGGTACGTGCCGAAGATCGGATGGATCGCGCGCTACGGGCTCACCACCTACGTGGCGTACTACATCGGGGTGGAGTTCACGCGGAAAGTGCACGGCGAGGTCCTGCCGCAGATGGCGCGCACGATCCTGCCCGTGAGGGGATTCGATTTCAGCGGATTCGAGGCATTCTTCAACTCGCCGGGGATGCTCGCGCTCTGCGCGATCGTGGGGACCTACAGCGTCCTCATCTACTTCTTCTTCTCCCGGGAGCACAACGTCGTCACCCGGCCGATCGCGCGGCTCGGCGTTTGGTTCCTGATGGTGTCGTTCGGGGCGGCGTTCGGGTTCACCGTGATGGGGCGCGTCGCGCTTTTGATCGGCCGCTTGAACTTCCTCATCTACGACTGGCTCTACCCGATCTTCGGCCTCTGAGGCGATTCGTCCGGACCGGGCTTGACGCCGCTCTTTGGCTCGGCCCCCCCGGGCCGAGCCTTGCCCCCGTCCACGCCGCTCCCGCTCCCCGCGGCGCTGTTTCCTGGAGCGCCGGCATCGGCCGCCGCTCCATCCTTCTCCTCGCTCGAAGCCCTGAAATTCACCATCGGGACCGCGGTGCGGTTGCCCGCCGGATAGTCCACCGTGACGATGTCCCGGAGCGCTGCGATTCGATGCGTGAGCCCGGCGATCGTCTCCGTCGCTTGCCGGATGCGCTGCACCTTCTCGCGCGCCTCGGGGGAAATCCCCGGGTTCACGTAGAGGAGCTGCGCGTTTCCCTGAATCACCTGTAACGGGTTATTGATCTCGTGATTCAGCGCGACGGCCATCGCCGAGACCGCCTTCATCCGCTCCGCCTTGAGGCGCTCCTCCGACGCTTTCGTGAGCCCGATCGCGTTTCGCACCTTGATCGGCAGTTGGAACCGGATGTCCCACTCGGTCAAAGGCTTCATGAAGTAGTCCGCGGCGCCCAGGCTCAGGCTCCGCTCCACGTCGTCCGGCGCCGTCGACGCGCTCGCGACGATGACCGGGATGTCCCGGAGCCGCTCGCTCGTGCGCATCGCGTGAATGACGTCGAAGCCGTTCGGGCTCGGCATCATCAGGTCGAGCAGGACCAGGTCCACGTTCTCCTGATGGAGAATGGCCAGCGCCTGCTTCCCGTCCTCGGCCTCGGAAAACGTGTAGTCCCCCTGCCGGAGGACCATCCGAAGCAGCTTCCGGTTGTGGGCTTCGTCGTCAACGAGGAGGAGGTGGGACGGCATGGTTCCTCTTTCCGAGTAGGGTCTGAATGCGCTCGATCAGCTCGGTGGCGCTGACGATCGGCTTCGAGATGTAGTCGTCGGCTCCCGACTCTTGGAGAAACTTCTCCTTGGAGCCCTTCATGGCGTGC
>DATEND010000222.1:0-10108 GCA_035275245.1 Candidatus Eiseniibacteriota bacterium | reverse complement strand
CACATCCACCCGGCCGTCGTACTCGCATTGTTCGTGCCGGTGGTCCTCTACTTCATGGCCCAGGCCTTCCTGAGCCGGGCCGTGGGCGAGTCCATCTGGCCGATCCTCGGCGGATACGCCGGTGGAATCCTGGTTTGGACGTTCGCCGAGTACATGCTCCACC
The DNA here is from genome assembly GCA_035275245.1 of Candidatus Eiseniibacteriota bacterium. Classification (GTDB taxonomy): domain Bacteria; phylum Eisenbacteria; class RBG-16-71-46; order SZUA-252; family SZUA-252; genus DASQJL01. Next base: position 9,945 of record DATEND010000222.1, on the reverse strand, counting down.
GGTACCTGTTTCACTACGAGCCGACGCACCCCACCTTGAAGTGGGTCTGGTACCTGATCCACGGCGTGCACCACGAACAGCCGCAGTGCAAGACGCGACTCGTGATGCCGCCGATCCTGAGCATCCCGCTCGCGTTCCTGTTCTACGGCCTGTTCCACGTGGTGGTCGGCACCGTGTTCGGCGCGCCGCGCTGGATCGGCCCGCTCTTCGCGGGGTTCGTGACCGGATATCTCATGTACGACATGCTCCACTACTCGGAGCACCACCTTTCGATGAAATGGGGATTTCTGAAACACCTGAAGCGCTATCACCTCCTCCATCACTTCAAGACGCCCGACGACCGGTTCGGCGTGAGCAGCCCGCTGTGGGACCACGTCTTCGGCACGAAGCCGAAGGATTCCTGACGGCCCCCCACCGGCCGTCCGCGTGACGCCGAGGTGATCGCCGCGCTCGTCGAGGGGCTCCGCCAGTCGCTCGAGGTCGTTCAGGATCTCACCCTCTTCGCGGCGGCAACGATTCGCGCCTGCTTCACCCGGCCCTTTTACGGCAGCGAATTCCTGACCCAGCTCCACTTCGCGACGATCGGCTCGCTCCTGATCGTCATCGTGTCGTCGATCGTCGCGGGGCAGGCCCTGGCGATCCAGCTCGTCCGGGAGCTGGCGAACACCGGCGCGAAGAGTGAGCTGGGCCACTTCATGGTGATCTCGTCGGTGCGGGCGCTGGGGCCGGTCCTGACCGGAATGGTGGTCGCGTCCCGGATGTCGGCTGGCATCACGGCGGAGATCGGCGCGATGCGTTCGAGCGATCAGCTCGACGCGTTGGTCGCCTTCGGATCGGACCCGGTCAAGCGCCTGGTCGTGCCGCGCCTCTTTGCGCTCGTGATTGCGCTCCCGGCGCTCACGATCGTCGGCGACGCGCTCGCGGTGATCGGAGGCGGCTTCGTGGGGCTCCAGTATCATCTGCCGATCGAGTCGTACTATCTGGGGGTGTTCAAGTACCTGACCCCGAAGAACCTCTTGGTCGGGATGATCAAGCCCTTCACGTTCGCGATCCTGATCGTGATCGTGGCCTGCTGGCGCGGCTTTCGCTCCGAGGGCGGCGCCAAGGGCGTCGGCGTGGCGACCACGGAGTCGGTCGTGATCTCTTCGGTGGGAATTCTGGTGGTGGACGGAATCTGCACGCGGCTCGTGTTCAAGCTATTGGGATGGTAGGACGATGATCGCGTTTTCGAGGGTGAACTACTCCATCGGCGGCCGCGAGATCCTGCGCGACGTTTCCTTTCGTGTCGCGCCCGGCGAGACCAACGTCATTCTCGGCCCGTCCGGCTCCGGGAAGAGCACCATCTTGCGTCTCCTCCTGGGGCTGGTGCACCCGGACTCCGGCTCGATCCAGGTCAACGGAAGCGACGTGACGCAGGTGGACGAGGAGACCATGCGGCAGATCCGCCAGCGGATGGGCATGGTGTTCCAGCAAGGGGCGCTCTTCGACTCGATGACGGTGGGCGAGAACATCGCCTTCTCCATGCTAGAACACTCCCGCCCGCCCGAGGATGAATTGGAGCAAACCGTGCGGACCTATCTGGAAAAGGTGGGCCTCGACCCCGACCTGATCGACCGGATGCCCGACCAGCTGTCTGGCGGAATGCAACGCCGGGTCGCGATCGCACGGGCCCTGGCGGCGCGGGACCCGGTCATCCTGCTCTACGACGAGCCCACGACCGGGCTCGACCCCCAGAGCGCCGAGCGAATCACCGACCTGATCGTGCATTTGCGCGATACCATGGGCAAAACGTCGATCATGGTGACGCACGACATCGCCGATGCGTTCAAGGTGGGCAACGTGATTACGGTGTTGAACGAGGGACGGATCGCGTTCGACGGGGTGCCGGCCGAGCTGGCGTCCGCGGATGCGCCGTTCATTCGTGAATTCCTGGCCCCGTTTCGGAAGGCGGTCGACGCCGCCTCGCGACGGTTCGCCCCCGGCCCCGGAGCCCGCACGGCTCCCGGGACCACCCATTGACGGAGGAATGACGTGAGGCGCACGGGCAAGGTCCCCTTCATGGAGCTCCAGATCGGCATCCTCGTTCTGGTGGCGGCCGGGCTCCTTCTTTGGGCCACGTTCCAATCGAGCGCGCTCTCGCTGTCGAGCAAGGAGAAGATCGTCCTTCGTTTCGAGAGCGTCGGAGGGCTCGAAGAGGGGGCGGTGGTCCGGCTGAACGGCGTGCCCGTCGGGATCGTGAAGGAGATCGATCTTCGGGAGGGCGACAACGGCGTGCACGTCACGCTGGCCGTGAAGAAAGGGACGCGCGCGCGGCTCCATCAAGGGGCAGAGGCGCGGATCACGACGGTGGGCTTCCTCTCGGAGCTCTACGTGGCGCTCGAATCGGGCGACGAGACGGCTCCGGTGATCGCGAGCGACACCGAGATCCAAGCCGGGATCGTGGCCGATCCGCAGAAGATGATGGGCCAGGTGAAGGGCATGGCCGACAGCCTCGAGATCCTCCTCGGAAGCCTGAACAAGGCGGGGCGCGGGTTCTCGAGCGGCAAGGGGACGCTGGGCAAGCTATCGCAGGACGAACGCCTCTACGAGGAGATGGTCGCGCTCGCGAAGAACGCGAACGAGCTGGCCGAGCGGATGAGGGTCAACCAGGATCGGGTCTCGGACCGCCTCGTGTCGCTCGCCGCGTCCTTCGACAGCCTCTCCTGGCGCATGCAGCACGGCGACAACACGCTGGCGAAGATGATGACGACCGACGACCTGCATCGCCATCTTGCCTCGAGCACCGCCCGGGTGGATTCGATCCTGGCCGTCCTGGAATCGGGCAAGGGCTCGTTCGGGAAGATGCTCTCCGACTCGACGCTCTACAGCGACACGAAGCTCTTGATGGGCTCCATGAAGCGGTTGATGTCGGAGATCGAGAAGAATCCGAAGAAGTATCTCAAGTTCAGCATTTTCTAGCGGAGGGACGCGGGCCGGCCGCCGGGCCAACACCGCGCTCCCTACCGCAGTCGCACGAGCTTGCGGGTAAGGAAGCCGCCCGCCGCCTCCGCGCGAATCCAATAGATCCCGCTCGCCGCGACTTCCCCCGTTCCGTTCCGCCCATCCCAGCGAAGGTCCAGCGCGCCGGCGGGCGCCGATCCGTCGAAGAGCGTGGCGACCTTGCGTCCGGATACGTCGTAGACGAAGACGCGCGCGGGTCCCGCGGCCGGGAGGCGAAGCGTCACCGACGCGGCTCCGGGCGAGGGATTCGGCCGCGGCGCATCGAGCGCGGCGAGGGGCGCGGGTGGGGTCGGCGGCGGCGTCTCCACGCTCGTCGGGACGAGCGCGGCATCGAAGTATGCCAAGTCGTCCACGCCGGCCTCGTTGATGCCCTCCGGTGGCTGGTCCTGCGCGATGAATCGCAGGCGAACCGAAGCGCCCGGGGTCGCGATGTAGTCCTTCACTCGAACGGTCTCGGTATGCCAGTGCGGATGGCTATCGATGATGGAGCGGACGGGAATCCACGTGAACCCATCGTTCGAGATGTCGATCACGAAAGAGTCGGGTTCGCCGGGCGTGTTCATGTGCCACCACCGCTGGAACACGATCGTCGGGTCGGCCATGCCGGCCAGGTTCAAGGCCGGGGTCCGGAGCGTGGTCTTCCCTCCGTCCACGTCGAAGTCCGCGACGCCGCCGCCCACCGGGCCGTTCCCCGTGACGAAACACCAGCCGGTGCCCGGAGTGGCGTCATCGCCGGGGGCGACAGGGCCTTCGACGACCTCGCCCTCCGTGGGCTCCGGATGTTGCGCCGCCGCGTTGATGCGCCCGGCCGCACTCCCCCCGCTCCGGCGATGCGCGGCGAATGGGGCCGCCCCTTGCGTGCCGTTCGGAAGCGCGCGCACCCAGCGGCCCGAAGTCGTGGCGTTGTCGCCCACCTCGAAGAGCGACCAGCCGCGGTCGGTGTCGCACGAGTCGTACCACGCCGCGGGAAGGAGCCTCCAATCGACGCTCCGCGGCACGCCCGGCTCGTGGGCGACCCAGCGCTCCTGGGTCGCGTAGCCCGCGCGGTAGCATCTCAGCTGGTAGAGCCCGACGGGAACGGCGGGAATGGAGTAGGTACCGGGGCTCGTACTCGTTCCCTCGACGGGAGTCCCCTCCGCCTCGATCGTCGCGGCCGAAAGCGCCGCCAGGTCGCTCGCGCGGCGCACGTTGCCCGTCAGGGTCGCGGACGGAAGCGGCGTCATCGTGACGTCGAGCGTGACCTCGCTTCCCTTCACCACGGTCCAGTTGAGGTGCTCCGTCCGATAGCCGAACTTCCTCACGTCGATGACGCGCGCCCCGGGGGCGATCGCCAGGCGCACCGCGCCCACGGCCGCCGTCTGTGAGGAATCGGCGGTGCTCGAGCAGACGACGTCGGCGCCCGAAATCGGCGTGCCGCCCGACGTCGTGACGCGGACCTTGACGATGCCGTAGTTGGGATTCGTCCGGAAGACGTAGAGCCCGCTCTCGATGTCGCTCACGATGAACGTTCCCGAAGGGAAGAGCGGAGCCACTTCCCAAACTCCGTGGAAGCCGCCCGAGAAGCTCGGATAGGTGTCGTAGTAGCCGAACTCGGCCGGAAGCGTGGGATCGGTGATGTCGAAGAGGCGGATCCCCTCCGTGTACCACGCAACGAACGCGGTGTCCTGCTTCACGTGGACGTTGTGGACGATCGACAAGGGGTTCACGGTCGTCTGGTAGATGAGTGGATGCGCCATCGGATCCAGCATGTCGAACACCTTGAGCGTCGAGTAGTTGGTCTCGTCGCAAACGTAGAGGTAGCGGCCGTCCTTGGAGGTCTCGCCGCTGTGGGTCCTGGCGCCGGTGTACGTCCAGTTCACGATCTGTGACGGCGCCGCGGGATTCGTCGTGTTGAAGAGGCGCATGTTCCCGGTCACGATGGACGCGGCGTAGAGCGTCGTCCCGCGCATCCAGGAATCGTGCACGTAGTCGCCGGTGTATCCCCCGATGTCGACGGGACTCTCGGGATTCGCGAGCGAGAGGATCCGCATGCCGGTCGCGGCGCCCGACATCCGCGTGCCGTTCAGGATGAGGAGCGCGCGCGTCGTATCGACCGTCGTCGTGTGGGCCTGATTGAACGTGGCTGTATACGTGCCCACGAGCACGGGATTCTCGGGGTCGGTCATTCGAATGATTTGAACGCCGCCACCCGTCGCTTCCGTGGAGACGTACATCCAGGTCCGGTACTGCTTCATCTCGCGCCAGATCGAGCTCAGCCCGGGGATGAACGCCACCTCGTAGGCGGCGTCCGGCACGGTGACGTTGACGATGGAGGTGCCGAATTCGGTGCCGAGCACGGCGTATTCGCGGCCGTCGTGATGCACGTACGACCAGCACGCCGAGTAGCGCGTGTAATTGTCGAGGTGCTTGAGGAGGGTGACGTTCTTCGAAATCGGGGCGGCGTTCGACCCGGTGGGGGCGAGGAAGAGACAGCCTCCCAGAACGACGCGGGGAACGAGACTCCAAAGAGAAAAGCGCCACCGGGAGCGGTGGGGCGCGATTGGATTCACGGGCGAAACTCCCTGCGGGGGCCGGCACTGCTTTTTCCCCGCGCCGGAATGTTACACCCAGCCGGCCTCGCGATACCACTTCGCCGTGGCGAGAATTCCGTCGCGGAGCGGAATCCGCGGGGTCCAACCAAGGCGTGTGCGAATCTTGGCCGAGTCGCAGATCCAGTCGCCCGATCCGATCTCCCGTAGTTTCTCGCGGCTGAGAAAGGGGGGCTTGCCGAGAAGCGCGCCGATGGCCTCTCCGATCAAGGCGCCCCCAATCAGGGCAAAACCGGGCACTTGGAGCCGTACGGCCCAGGTGCCGAGCGCCTCCTTCACCAATCCGCCCATCTGGTCGTAATCGGTCGTGTCGGGCTCTGCCACGAAGAACACCTCGCCGGGCGCACGTTCGTGCGTCAGCGCGAGGCAAACGGCGCGCGCGAGATCTTCGGCGTGGACAAGCGAGAAGCGGCCCCCGCCCCGAAGCACGGGCTGGATGTGGCGCTTCACGGCGATGAACACCTTGAGGATCGCCTCGTCCCTCGGCCCGTACACCGCGGGCGGACGGATCGCCACGACGGGGAGGCCCTCGCGCATCAGCATCGTCAGCTCCTCCGACCGAAGCTTGCTCATCCCGTAGACGGAGACCGGCTGCGGAAGCGTCGTCTCCGTCACGGGCTTTCCGTCGGCGCTCGGCCCGGCGGCCGCCTGGCTCGAGATGAGAACGAACCGCTTGAGGCCGTTCACCGTCATCGTGGCCCGGAGCATTCGCTCCGTGCCCTTCACGTTCGCTTCGTGGTACTCGGCCGGGCCGCGCGCGCTCGTGATCCCCGCCGAGTGCACGATCCAGTCGGCGCCCGCCACGGCGGCGGCGAGCCGGGCGTGGTCTACGAGCGGCGCCGTCACGATCTCGACCGGCTTCCCGGCGAGCCATCGCCGCGGCGACGTGTCGCGAAGAATGCAGCGCACGCGCGCCCCCGACCGAAGCAGCTCGTCGACGACGTGGCTTCCGACGAAGCCCGACGCTCCGGTCACGACCGCGAGGCCGCCCTTCAGGTCGCTCACGCGGCGATCCTCTTCTCGTAGATGCGGTAGACGCCGGAACGGCGGCCCTTCATGTCGACGATCAGATTGTTCACGAGATCGTTGTCCTCCAGCGTCCAGCCCACCTCGCACTCGATGTACCCGAGCCGGCGCGTCTCGACGCTCACTTCCTCGATCAGGAGCGGGGCGATCGTCTTCATCCGCCACTCGCTCCGGATCCCGAGCGCCATCAGTCGAAGCTCGCGAACGCGCCGGAGCCCCAAGAGGAGCCGGATCAACCCGAACGGGAAGAGCCTTCCTCGGATCGGCTGCAGCGCCACGTTCACGTCCGGGACGACCATCACGAACGCGATCGGCTTCCCCTCCACTTCCGCGAAGCGAATGATCGAGGGAACCAGGACCGGCTTGAGCTGCTTCGCCATGTGATCGATCTCGTGGTCGGTCATCGGAACGAAGCCCCAGTTCTGCTCCCACGCGGAATTGTAGATGTCCTTCACGTGCGCAAGCTCCTCGTCGAACCGCTTGAGATCGAGCCCGCGCGTCGTCACGTTCTCGCGGCGGCGGGCCACACGGGCCGCGCGCGCGAAGGCGGGATAGGGTTCGACGGGGACCGGCAGACGGAACGAGTAGAGATCCTTCGCCTTCGTGAACCCCGCCGACTCGATCCACCCTGCGTACTCGGGCCCGTTGTGCGGCATGAGGAGCGCCGGCCGTCGCCCGAACCCCTCGACGAGGAGGCCGCACTCGTCGTTCGTCGTGAACGACATCGGTCCGCGGAGGACTTGGGCTCCCTTCTCGCGTGCCCATGCCTCCGCCCGGGCGAGAAGCGCCACCGCGGCATCCGCGCGCTCCGTCTCGAAGAATCCGAACGTGGCCTGGCGCTCGCCGTGTATCGCGTCGTAGTTCCGGTCGGTCGAAGCGCTCACGCGGCCGATAACGCGTCCCCCGTCGATCGCGAGGAAGTACGCGGCCTCGGCGTGCTCGAAGTACGGGTTCTTGCCGGGGGTGAGCCGGGCCTTCTCGTCGGATGGGAGCGGAGCGACCCAATGGGGATCGTTTCGATACCGATCGTAGAGGAAGCGGATGAAGCGGTCTAAGTCTCGAGGGCGAAGGACCGGGACGACGTCCACTGGTCCCTAGGGGCGGGTCAGCTGGCCTTGGAGGCCAGCTCCAGGCCGACCTCCTGGTGCACTTCCGCGACGACGCGCAGGATCGTGTCGAGCTGCGAATCTTGATGCGTGGCCATGTAGGAGGTGCGCAACAAGTCGCGGCCCGGCTGAACCGCCGGGACCAGGATGGCGTTCACGAACACGCCGCGGTCGTAGATGTTCCGCCAGGCGATCATCGTCTTCACGCGATCGCCGATGAAAATCGGGATGATGGGCGTGCCGACGCCGCTGCCCACCTCGAGGCCCTGCGCCCGGAAGCCGTCCCGCATCTTGTCCGAGATCGTCCGGAGCCGGTCCCGAAGGCCCGTCTCGTGTTCGAGGATCTCGAGCGAGGTCAGCGCGGCGGCCACGCTCGACGGGATCATGCTCGCGCTGAAGATCATGGCGCGCGCGTGGTGCCGGAGGTAATCCATGACGCTCTTCGGGCCTGCGATGAAGCCGCCGAGCGAGGCGAACGACTTGCTGAACGTGCCCATGACGAGGTCGACCTGGTCTTCCACGCCGAGCGCTTCGGCGGTCCCGGCGCCGCGGGCGCCCAAGACGCCGATCCCGTGGGCGTCGTCGACGAGCAGGCGCGAGCCGTATTCCTTGCAGAGGCGAACGATGTCGGCGAGCGGGGCGATGTCCCCTTCCATGCTGTAGAGCCCGTCCACGACGACGAGCTTCCCCGACTTCGGCGGAAGACTCGACAGGACGCGCTCGAGGTCGCGCACGTCGTTGTGTCGGAAGCGACGCACGTCGCCGAAGGAGAGCCGCGCGCCGTCCACGATGCAGGCGTGCGCGTCCTTGTCCAGGATGACGGTGTCGCCCTTGTCGATGAGCGCCGAGATGGACCCGAGATTCGTCAGGTACCCGGTCGAATAGACGAGCGCGGCTTCCTTCCGCATGAACTTGGCGAGCTTCTGCTCCAGCTCGGCGTGAAGTTCGAGCGTGCCGTTCAGAAACCGGGAGCCGTTATTGGACGTGCCGAAACGCCGGAGCGCGTCCTCGGCCGCGGCCATCACTTTTGGATGCTTGGTGAGCCCGAGGTAGTTATTGGAACCGGCCATGATCAGCCGTTTTCCGGCGATCGTGACCTCGGTTCCGTGGTTCTCGGCGATCGGGAGAAAATACGGATAGAACCCAGCCCGTTCCGCGACCCGGTGTTCGGTGAACTTCTCGCACTTGTCGAATAGATCCACGCGCACCTTGATCGTCGGAGTTTGGGACACGCGTCCTCAGGCGGACGCGGAGATGGCTGAAGGGGTAACCGGCGAAGACCTTACCGGTTTCGTCGCGGGGAGTCAACCGCGTTGCCCCGAAGTGGGTCGAGTGCCCCACCGCAGCAGGAGAAGCCTATCGGACTGGGAACGCGGGTGTTAACGAAGAACCGTGATGGAGGTGGAGCGGCTGCCGGAGGGCAGCGACAGGCGGGCGAAGTAGACCCCGGAGCCGCAGGCTCGCCCCTGCTCGTCGAGGCCGTCCCAGCGGTACGTGTGTCGTCCGGCTTCGAGCAATCCCTCCGTCAGGACGCGAACCGGACGGCCGTGCACGTCGTAGAGCGCGAACGAAACGGCGGCCGGCTGATCGAGCGAGAACTCGAGGACCGTGCTCGGATTGAGCGGGTTCGGTCGAGCCGGATAGATGCGCGCGGCCACGCGAGGAGCGGCTTCGGGCTCCACGGCGGTGCCGACCGAGGTGACGCGGAACGCATATACGTCGCACGTCGGGCCGCCCCGGAAGTCCTGCCAGGCGAAGAGCGCGCCGCGCCAGCCGTCCGACGACGCCGTCGTGAGCGTTCGGAATCCGGATCCGGTCGCGACCTTGACGCCGCCGGCGATCCAGCGCGTGACGCCGTTCGGGCCGACGTTCTGAGCGAAGATCTCCTTGAATCCGGCTCGGTCGTCGTCCCATCCGAAGAGGGCGCCGCCGAACCCGTCGCTGACCGCCGCTTCCAAGAACTGGGAGGAGTCGCTCGCGCAGACCGCGACACCGTCCGCGGGCGTCCAATCGACCACGCCCGCCGAGTCGACGTGCTGCGCGTAGATATCCGGCCGGGAAACACGCGAGTCGGTCCATCCGACGATCGCGCCCGCCTTCCCATCCGCCACGACGATCGGCAGCGTCTGCTGGCCGGGTGCGTTCGTCAGCCGCACGCCGTCCACGTCCCAGCGCGGGGTCCCGTCCGGCTTCATTCGTTGCGCCCAGACGTCGAAGTGCGCGCC
>DATEND010000221.1:0-9962 GCA_035275245.1 Candidatus Eiseniibacteriota bacterium | reverse complement strand
CCGGATGACTGCGCGGGGTAATGCGGGTCCAGACCTTTCCACCGTCACGCGAGAGGAACACTCCGGTGAGAGTTCCCACGGCGATCATTCGCGGGTCCGAGGACGCGACCGCCAAGGCGCGAACCGATTGGCCCTGGAGGCCCTTTAGGATGGCGAAGGTTTGCCCGTCGTCGGTGCTGCGCGCGATTCCGCCGCCCTTGCCGCGCACTTCCCAGTAGCCGATGAGCACGACGCCGCGCGAGTCGACGACGATGTCATCGAGACTGCAGCCCCGCAACGGAAAGCCGGGGGTCAGCCGTTGCCATCGTCTTCCACCGTCGTCCGATCGATAGAGGATGCCCTCGGCTGTGCCGAGATAGATCCGCTGCGGGTTGCGCGGATCCGTGGCGAGGGCGCGAACGTTTCCGCCGGGTGCCCCGACGGGAACCCAAGTCCGCGTGTGCGGAGAAGCGGCTCCCAGGGCGAGAACGGCCAGTACGAGGCCGGCCAGTGCCATCTGAACGGTGCCGCACTTACGGCGAGCGAGCGCTCGCTTTGGCGAAGCAATCGTAGATGAGTTCATGTGAGTGTCCCAAGCAGCATGGCCCCCTATGTGGGTCATCATCGGGGCGAGTCCTCTCGGACCCGCCCCGAATCCCTAAGTCGTCTATTCTGGTTCCTTGGCGCCCTGAGGCACGAACCACACCTCGACGCGCCGGTTGCTCGCGGCGACCCCGCCCAACGGCTTCGTCGAGCCGGCCGACCGGGTCGTGATGCGTGAGGACTCGATCCCTCGCTCCCTCACCAAGTAGGTCTTCACCGCGTCCGCTCTCTGCTGGCCGAGCGTCGACGCGGTTTCACCCGTGTCCATGTGGCCGATGATGGTCACTCTCGCTCGCGGATCGCTGCTCAGCCGCTGGGCGACATCGTCCAGGCAGGCCTTGTCGACGTTGCCGACTCGGGCGAGATTGCGCGGGAATCCGCCTGCGACGCAGGACACCGCTTCGGCCTGCACCACCGGCGCGACGAGCCGCACCGAGCAGTTGGACGTCGCGACGTTGCTGTGATCGTCCGTGACCTTGACCGATACCGCGGCGTTCGCGGGCGGCGTCGCCCCCGCGAAATCCAGCGATACGGATGCCCCGGTGCCGTTGACTCGACCGGTAGCGGTGCTCCACTCGTAGGTCAGAGGGCCACCCTCGGGATCGGACGCCGTGGCGACCAGATTCACGGTCTCGCCCGGCAACACTTCCGCCCGGTCGGCGGCACAGGACACCGTCGGGGGCTGATTCGGCGCCGCCACCGGTTCGGGCGCCTCTGCCTCGACATCGTCATCGCCACCGCCGAAGAGCAGGCTCAAACCGACGTTCGCTTCGCCGTTTCCTTCGGAGCCGTCGCTGAAGTCGCTGGCCTTCGCGTTCACGAACCGACCGTCGACGCGAAGATTCACCTTCCGCGACAGGAGGAAGCGCAAGCCTCCACCGAGATTCCATCCGAAGTCGCTCGACTCGCCGTCATCCTCGACGCTCACCTTTTCGGACCCGATGCCTCCTGTCAGGAACGGCTGAACCCCACCACCGCTCAAGTGGTAGAGCAAGTTCAGCCGGTACGCGCTGACGTTTGCATCCGTATTCGGGATCGGAAGATCGAAGTCGGTTTCCGTGGGCAGCTTCTGCGCGGAGAATTCAAGGCTCGTGCGAGATCCGAGGAAGTAACCCAACCGACCGCCGTACAGGCTTCCGTCTCTCAGGTTGAGTCCACCGTATTCGTCCAACCATCCGTATCCCCAATAGCCACCGAGTTCCACCTTACCCGCGATGGCGGGGCTCGCGGCCACCAGGGCCGCGGCGACAAATGCCAAAAGTATGCTTCGCATGGAATACCCTTTCTGTTAATGAAGAGCCCCTGCCTCCCGAAGCTTTTCACAGGAGTCGTTGGCTCCCCAGGTATGGCCGAGCGCTGCACTCCACTTACCGGCCTGCCACTCTTCGCTTTGACGTCCGTGTTCAGCGCCTCAGCGCGATTACGCAGTTACGCAGGAAGGGTGCCATGGGGTGTGGTATAGGGGTTTTGCTCTACATTGGTGCGTCGGCGGGGACCGCGTGGGATCGGCACAAGCCTCAGAACCTTCAAGTTCTACGGCTGTAGCCGTGTCCGGCCTCCACCTCAAAAGGGACATATGACCATGTCCCATTTCGCCCGCGATGGCCTCTCGCGTACACACTCAGGGGGTGCTACTTGTTTGTAAGTTCAGGTAAGCGTTTGTAACCAAGGCGGATCTGTGACGCCCTTCGATCGCTACGGATTCGAACACGTCGTCACGCTGGCCCTCGTCGTGGGTGCCGCGTCGTTGCTGACGTGGGCGGCGAAGCGGAGCCGAAACGCGGAAGGCCGGGGTCACTCGGCGATCCGATTCACCCTCGCGACACTCTTGGCGGGCGGGCTCGGGTTCGCACTCGTGAACGCGCTTCCCCTGCGCGGCGTCGAGTGGCTCGACATCCTCCCGCTTCATTTGTGCGACCTCGCCGTGGTAGTTGCGGTGTGGGCGCTCGTGAGCCGCAACCAGACGGCGTGCGAGCTCCTCTACTTCTGGGGCCTCACCGGAACGCTCATCGCCATGCTGACGCCCGATGTCGATCGCGGCTTTCCGGACTCTCACTGCCTCGCGTTCTTCGGGCTCCACGGCGCCGTCGCGATCTCCGCCGTCGTGATGGTGTTCGGCGTCGGGGTTACACCCCGGCCCGGAGCGAACCTCCGCGTCTTCTGGATCACGAACGCCTACGCGCTGCTCGCCGGCGTGATCGACATCGCGACCGGCGAGAACTACCTCTACCTCCGCAGCAAGCCATCCCAGCCCACGCTTCTGGACGTGATGGGCCCGTGGCCCTGGTACATCCTTGCGGCCGACGCCGTTGCCTTCGTACTTTTCTGGGTATTGATGGCGCCGTTTCGGCTTCGCCATGCGCGTGGGGATCCCGCGAGGAGGCGCCTCTTCGGGTAGAATGCGCGCAATGGGAAAACGAAGGCGCCAGAAGCCCACCCCGCCCCGCGTTGGCGCTGACGCTCGAACGGATCTGGTCGCCAATCCCGTCGTGACGTGGACCCTGGCCCTCGGTGCCTTCGCGTACGGAATCGCGATTGCGTGGAGCAGCCTCGAGCCGCGACCCACCACCTGGGGCCTCGATGCCCCCGGGTACCTGGCGGCCCCTTTGCGCGCGTTGACACTGGCGATGGTCGCGGGTGGCGTCGCCCTTCTCCTTTTCGCCGCCGCCAAGCCTTCCGCGGGCCGTGCGGCACAGCCGGCGGTGCCGGTACGGAGTGGCGGCCGCTTGCGCGTTTGGATCCCGGTGCTCCTCCTCGTTGCCGCCGCTCTGTGGCTTCTACGGGTCCGGAGTTACTTCCTCGGCGATCAGCAGGTGTGGCTCGACACGATTCACGCGGATCGATTTCCCTTGTTCAGCGAGCCGCTGGCCGCCGTGGTGTGGCGAGGATACGTTCTGCTGCTTCGAGCGCTGGCCGTTCCCCTTTACGACCGATGGCTCGCCCTCCTTCCCGTCTTGTGCGGCATCGCGTGCGCGCCCCTTGCGTGGCAGATCTCGGGCTATCTGTCGCGCGACCGGAGCACGCGCCTGCTCGCGCTGGTTCTGATCGCCACGCTTGGAACGACGCAGCTCTATTGCGGCTACTTCGAGAGCTACCCGGTCGTTACCCTCGCGGTGCTGCTCTACGTCTGGGCGGCGCTCCGCCATGCTCATGGCGAGGGATCGCTCCTCCTCGTGGGCGTGTCTCTCGCGGTCGCCGTGGGGACTCACCTCGTGGCCCTGTTTCTCGTCCCCTCCTACGTCTTCCTCGTTCTCCGGGAACGAACCAGCGCCGCGCGCCGTGCCGGTCTCCTGGCCGTGCCGCTTCTCGTGGCAGGCGCCGTGGCGTGGCTGCTCGAGGTTCGCGGGGCGAACATCGTCCGGCCCTTCGAGGTGCTGCGCGTGGCTCTGCTTCGCTCGGGCCAAGGAACGCCGCAGCCTGTCCACCTGGCCGGCCGCCTCGCGGACCTCGCCAACCTGATCCTCCTGGTAATGCCGGTTCCGGCGCTACTCTTGATGTCCCGGACCTTCGCGGGGTCGTGGCGCGCGTGGCCCGCGTCGCTCGATCGCGCGTTCCTGATGGCGGCCGCGATCCCAGGCGCGTTGGTCGCGGCGGCGCTCGCCTTGCCGGGCTCTCCGGCCCAGGACTGGGACCTCCTGTCCGTGACGCTCTTGCCCGCGGCCCTACTCGGCATCCAGCTCGGGGTATCGCTCAATCCAACAATTCACTCGAAACGCCTACGCCTTGGGCTCGCGATGCTGGCGTTCGGCCAGCTCCTCGCCTTCATTCTCGTCAACGCGGACGAGCGCGCCGGCATTCGCCGTTTCAAGACGATCATCGATCCGTCCGTCGCCTTTTCGACCCACGAGCGCGCGTACGCCAACGAGAAGCTCGTGAAGTATTACCTCGCGAGACAAGATGCCGACTCGACGCTCGTGTACGCGCAGCGCGCGCTCCAGGCCGAGGCGAATCCCAGGTTCTACGCAAACGTCGGGACGGCACTCTACAACTTGGGGCGATACGCCGAGGCCGCGGAGCATCTAGAGGAGGCGATTCGGGGCGGCCTCGAGCGGGGGGAGGTCTACTACCAGCTCGGCCTCTGCCATATGAGGCAGCATCACTATGCGGAGGCGCTCGGGAGGTTTCAGATGGCGGCCGACCTCGACGCGAAGCCGGAGTACCTGCACAGCCTCGGGATGGCCATGCTCGCCACCGGCGACGGCGCCGCGGCGTATTCCGTTTGGACCTACGTTCGGGAGCACTGGCCCGCGTTCGATCCGACGGCGCGAGCGCTCGAGCGGCACTTCGGCGGGGCGCAACAGCCTGCGGTCGGACGCTGAGCCGGGCCGGCTATCGCGGCCGGAGGTTCCCCGGGGCCGACGGAGGAACGAGGTCCAGCGGGACCGATGTCGGTGGGTTGCGATCGCCCCAGGTCGGCGGGCCGATGCCGGCGATGATGGCCCCCATGTCCGGGGCCGCTCCGCTGAATCCATCGGTGATTCCGGGAATGGCGACGCCCGCCCCGCTGGGGATGCTTCCCGGCGTCAGGGCCGGGCTGTAGGCGGTCGTGATCTCCGTCACGTAGGAGCTCCCCATGGTGATGTCCTGAGCGAACGGATCCGCCTCGGTGATCACGTCGTTCTCGTGGCGCCGGGTGCTCGACCCGAAGAGCGGCGTGGTGGCCGGAAGCCCGGTGCGCGCGGCCGCGATCGACGAGAAGGATCCGCCGGATGTGCTCCACCACACGGCCGCGTTGGGATACCACCCGTTGTTGGTGAAGTCGACTGGGTTGTGACCGCCCGCCTCCATGGCGAACAGATTTCCGCTTCCACGGTAGATGAAGAGATTGTTCCGGTAGGCCCAAGCCCGCTGGTCGCCATTGTTGAACTGCACCCATCCCCAACCGGTATGGGCTCCGGACCCGTTGGTTCGGATGATCGTGTTGTTGTAGATGAAGTGCCCCGTGTTCGGGCTGTTGAACTTGAACGGTGAGCGCCCGACATTGATCGCCACGTTGCGGAAGACATACACGGGCCCGCCCCGAATCGGATCGAAGGAGACCAACGTCATCGAGTTGCGCACGCGGTTGTCGTAGAACGTCATGTTTCGAAAGCCATAGTCCCCCTCGAACGCGTCGTCCCCGGTCATCCGGATGTCGTTCCGGTAGAAGTGGATGCCGGCGGCGAGCGCCCCATCGTTGACCGCGAACGTGTCCCCGAAGCCCGACAAGGTGTTGTTGAAGACCGCGTTTCCCTGACCGGGAACACGGACGCCGTCGTCGTTCCACGTGATGTTGGCGTCGATGAAGGCGGTCGTCCACACGTTGTTCCCGGTAAGCGTGCAGTCGTAGATGAGGATCTGCTCGAGGGTGTGCTCGGCAACGAACGCCTTGTCGACCCCGCGCATCGTGACGCGCCGGACCGTGACCCCGCGTTGCGCGTTGCCCTCGAACAGCCGAATGCCCTCGGACGTCGATGCCGTGCCTGAATCGAACGACGAGCCTTCCAACGTGAGGTCCTCGATGATCACGTTGGAAGCATTCAGCAGGTGGAGCACGCGCCCCGCGGTATCGCGGAGGACCACGCCGGTCCGGCTCGCGCCCCGGATGTAGATCGGCTGCGCGTCGGTGCCGCTCCGATTCAATTGGAGGTTGTCGACGTTGTACGTCCCGCTTTCGAAGCGGAGCACGTCGCCGGGATTCAGAGCGTTGAAGATCGACTGGATGGCGGCGCTCGTGGACCCAGGAGCGACGGTCTTGTTCGCGGCCCCGGCGGGCGCAGGCAGCGCTCGCGTCGTGGCGGTCAGCGTCTTGACGTCGTTCGAACTCCCCAACGAGACCGTAACCTCCACGGTGTAATCGGTACCGGGCGTGAGCCCGGTGATGACGCCTGCGAAGGCGTCTTGAACCGTCGCTTCGGTGAAAGCCGGTCGGATTCGATGGAGCGGGTGCGCGGTCGTCCAATTCGGCTCTGCCGAGGGGCGATAGCGCACGGCACCGACCGTTGCGGCAAGGGTGCCCGTGACGGGCATGTAGAGCGAGATCTGCTCCGGCGTCGCCGGGCCGTCATGAACCAGAGCGCCGAGTTGTGCAAAGGCGGCCGAGGGCGAGAACGACAAAAGGCAGCACGCAGCTGCGGCGAGATGAAGCGGTCTCATGTGCTGTACCTCAGGGGCGCAAGGAAGGGACGGCTATTCCCAGCGGCTCGCAGCATAGTGCATGCCGAAGGGCCCTTCTCGCTTACGGCTGAAACGGACGGTTCCGGGCGCTTCCCTCTAGACGTAACTCTACCAATTACTTTGCGAGGCTAGAATCAACCGAGCCCGGCTTCACGGTTGCCTTGACCGCACTCAGGATCGCATTGAATTTGGCAGACTCGATTTGGGTCTGTTTCAGATTGCCCGCATCGCCCATTTTGCCGAGATCGCTTGCGGTCACCTTGACGTCCTCGCTCAGGATCTTGAGCCTTGGTGCTGTCTGGGGCGAGGAGACGGCCGCCTTCTCCGTCAGCGCCACGACGAGACCCGCGATGCCGTCTGCCAGAGGATGCACCCGGTTCAAGTGCCCGTTCTGGATCGCGTCCGCGATCTTCCCCTGCTCGGCGTCGATCTGGGTCAGTACTCCATCGATGGTTTCCGCCGGCGCGATCCCATCGCGGCTCCCCCGAGACGTCGCGGGTTCGCCGGAAGGCGGGGTCGGTCCGGGTGATTCCTGACTCGACTCCTGAGGTGCCGGCGATTCCGTCCGCTTCTGTTCGCAGCCAAGCAACCACGAGGTTCCGCCTACGAGCAGTACGAGTGCCCACCACCGCGCCTTGATCGTCATTTGGTTCTCCTCTAGGCCCTGGTGACGCCCGAACCGATGATACACCGCTTCGTGGTGCAGTCTATCCCGTGGACGTTAGCGAGCCGGGGCCGATTCCTTCTCACGCAGCAACGGCACGAACCGGACCGGGAGAAGCTCGGCCGACTTGACCTTCCCCTTCGCATCCTTCTCGATGAGGATGAGTTTCTGCACCTCGTCGCTCTCCCCCTCCGGAATGACCATCCGGCCACCCGGCTTGAGCTGCTCGATCAGCGGCGGAGGAGTTCGGTCGGCCGCGGCCGTGACGATGATCGCATCGAAGGGGGCCGCCTCCGCCCAGCCCATGTACCCGTCCCCGTGGCGCGTCCGCACTCGCCCGTAGCCCAATCGCGCGAGCCGCTCGCGGGCGGACGCGGCAAGCTCCTTCGAGATCTCGATCGTGTAGACCTCGCACCCCGCCTCGGCGAGCACCGCCGCCTGGTATCCCGAGCCGGTCCCCACCTCGAGCACCTTCATCCCCTGCTTGGGGCGAATGGCCGCCGTCATGTAGGCAACGACGTAGGGCTGGGAGATCGTCTGCTCGTAGCCGATCGGAAGCGGGTGATCCCCATAGGCGCTGCTCTCGAGTTCCCTAGGTACGAATTCGTGGCGGCGCACCGCGCGCATGGCGCGAAGGGTGGCGGCGTCCTTGACGCCGCGTGATGCGATGAGATCGACCATGCGCTTCCGCTCCGCCTCGTACGCGTCTTGCTTCGAGGTCGCCGCGGACGCGCAGTCCGTGGCGATCAGGATCACGGTCGCCCATGCGATCCGAATGACGCGACGAGGGACCGGGCTCGACGCCCTCCTCACAGGTCGAGTTCCATGAAGACGACGACCGGTTTTAGCTCCTTCGGAAAGTCGGCTGGAGCGCTCACGTCTTTGAATCCCGCCAACCGGTAGAGTTCATGCGCCTTCTTCATGGACGCATGACTATCCAGCACCATGCGTCGATAGCCGGACCGGCGAGCCTCCTCGATCAACATGCTGACCAGTCTCCAGCCGAGATTCAACCCCCGCATCGTGGGCCGGACGTAGAGCCGCTTGAGCTCGCAGGTCGACGCGTCGTGACCCTTGAAGCAAACACATCCCGCGGGTTGCCCGTCGAGCGTGGCGAAGAGCAGGCGCCCCGTGGGCGGCGCGTAGACGCCAGGGAGCGCTGCCAGTTCCGCCTCCAGCCCCTGGAACGCGGGCGCGCCTGTTCGCTATCCTTCTCGAGCGTGAAGGCCCAGGCCGTGTATTCGCGGAACAGTTGCCGAACGCCCGCAATCTGATCTTTTGTCGTCGCTTGCGCAATGATAGCTTCCACCCGATGTCACCTCCGAAGAGCCGATACTACCCTTCGGAGGATGGTGCTTCACGCGAAGTTGTTCTGGGGGGCAAACAATGAACGCGCGGTTTCGAGGACTTGTTTTCATGCTGGGCTTGACGCTCGCGCTGCTTGGCTGTTCCCGCACGTCGGAGACGCCACCGGTCGAGGTACAGCAGGCGCAACCGCCGGAGCCGGTCGTGACCCACTCGCACGCGGACGCGGCCTCGGGCGAACGAGTCGAGCACGGCGAGGTGATCCTCGGCGTGGATGAAGCAAGGCAGCGGCTCCATTCCCAGCACCATCCGCACAAGATCCTCGAGACGCGGCGGGTGCCGGGACCATTCGAGAAACCGGCGATGAAGTCGGTCAAGGATTTCGCCCTCTCGAAAGGCGACCTCGACGTGATCAACCCCGGTCCGGGCGAGTACGTCCACGTCATGGAAGGCCAGCGCCATGGTTATCGCAACCTGACCGTGGGCATCACGTGGACGGCGCCTGGCGGCGCGCCGCCGATGCACACGCACATGGGCGAGGAGTCCCACGTGCTCCTTGCGGGACAGCAGGTGCTCTACGCGCTGGGGGACTCGCTGTTCGTGATGAAGGGACCCTACATCGTCAACATTCCGCCCATGGTTCCCCACTCGTTCCAGAATCTCGACGACAAGGTCGCGGAGTTGGTCGTGATCTTCCCCACGAATGTCTGGGAGTACGACGTTCTGGACCACTTCCCGTTCGGGACGCCCCAGGCGAAGGCGCTCGCCGAGGAGGCCAAGCGGACGACTGGCTCGTCGCGAAGATGAAGTGGATCATGTTCGTGTCGGGTGTTCTGACATTCACGATGGTCCAGGCTGCGTTCGCGCCACAATCGGCGCTTCGCTCCGCGTTCGGAGAGTCGTTGGAGGGCGCAGCCGCCGAGATCGTGGTGCGCAACTGGGGAGCCCGGTATCAGTAAGTTGACCTTCATTGGCCTGGTGCTCGTGCATGGGGACCGGTACCTCGGCTACGCGGCGGGCACCGCCGTCGCAGTGGATTCGATCATGGTTGCGCTGTTCATCGCCTATCTATTCGCCGCGCGTCGACGGATGCACGACTCGAATCGAGCCTGAGGGGCCGAAGTCGATTCGGCCCGCGCCGGCCTTCCTCAAATCCAAGGTCGTCCCTTCGGGGATCCTGCCTCCGGTCCACTCGATCCCCTTTTGGAATGAGATCAAGTGGATCGAGCTCAAGACAGAACCGCTTTTTCTCCGA
>DATEND010000220.1:0-2078 GCA_035275245.1 Candidatus Eiseniibacteriota bacterium | reverse complement strand
GACGGAGTGCCGCGGGAGGTCCGGATACTTCCCTCCGCCATGCGGCAGGCCCCCTCCGACCTGAGCGGGAATGTGCTGCCACAACGCACCACCCGACAGCACCGCGAGGAGTTGGCAGCCATAGCAGACGCCGAGCACGGGGATGTCGGACGCGAGGATCGCGCGGCCGAGCTCCAAGTCGAAGCGTTCGCGCCATTCGGGCAACGACTCGTGAGTGACGAGCGGAGTCTCGCCGTAGAGACGCGGATCGAGATCCTCGCCGCCCACGATCACGATCCCATCCGCGAAGTCGAGGATCTCGGGGACCGCGCTCACGTTCTCCAGCGGGAGGATGGCGAACGGCAGCCCGCCCGCCTCTTCGACGCGGCGCACGTACTCCTCGAACACGAACGCGAGCGCGCGCCGATCGCGGCGCACGTCGCTCGTGATGCCGATGCGAGGCCTTCGGTCCATGCGCACACTCTAGGGGACTCGTCGTGGAATGTCGCGGTCGTGGCTGACGGTGATCGTTCCCGCCTTTCGGCAATCGAGACGCCGATCGTGAAGCCCGGGCCCTGATCTCGAAGCCGGGACGCCGGGGAGCGGACGTCGCGGATCTCGAACAACTCGCTGCCGGTCGTGTCCTCTTTTTCTTCCCGACGACGCGCTGAGGGGCAGACCCGCATTTCCCGCTCCGCGGGAGGAGGTCCCTCGTGCGCACCGCGATGCTCGTCCTCGCTCTCCTGATTCCGATCTCGTCGGCCCGGGCGGAGGCGCTCGCCGCGCCGAATGCCGCCCCGGCCGATCCCAGCGCGACCGTCCGCCCGGCGCCCCCCGAAATGCTCGATCCCAACGTCTTTCACTGCGGCCCGATCCATTCGAAAGACCCCGCGACGCGAGCCCGCATCGAGCAACTCTATCGGCAGCAGTGGGATCTTCGTCAGGCCACTCAGGCCCGACTCCAAGAACTCGTCTCTCGCGCGAAGCTCGAGACGGACAGCGCAGCGCAGCTCGAGCTGAACCGAGAAGGCGGGCGCATCAAGCAGGAGGAGGAGCTCCGCCGCATGCAGCTCGGTCTGGAGATCGCGCGGCTCGACGGCGACGCGTCGCGGGTCGCGGAGTTCGAGCTCGCGCTCGATCAGGTCCAACACCCTGAGAAGTACGCACCCACATCGACGCCGGATCCCGAGCTGCGAGCGCGCCGTCAGCGCGAGCGCGGAGAGTGACCGCCGAAAGGAGAGCCGCCATGAACCGGCAGATCGTTCCTCTCGTCGCGGCCGCGCTGACGCTTTCCCTCGGAACTCAAGCGCGCGCGCTGCCCGATCTCGTGGCGGACAACACGCCGCCCGGTTGGAGCTTCCCCTCGTTGCCTCGCTCCTCCGGCGACGCCACCGCGGTCAATTGCGTGCTCCAAGCTCCGCCGCTCCCCGGCGAGTCTTCGAACACGTGGTTCAACGGAACCATGCGCAACATCGGTCCGAACTCGGCGACGGGAGCGTTCCTCGCGCTCTACTTGAACGACGTGCTCCGCACGATCCAAGGTCCTTACAACCTGGCGTCGAACGCCTACAACGGGTTCATCAACTACCCGAGCAGCGTCATTCTCAAGGGCGGGCGCCACACGCTCCTCTCGGTCGCCGACGCGCTCGGCGGCGTATCCGAAACGAACGAGTCGAACAACACGTGGGCTCGCCAATACATCTGGTCGCCGATGACGCTGACCCCGAACTCGCCGGTGGCACGCTCGGGCGATCCGAACAAGTTCACGATCGGCTCCGGCCCCTGGATGAACTTGGAAGGGTTCGTCGGAGAGACGATCATCAACCAATGGTGGTACGCGTTCGCCGCGATCTGCACGGACGGGACGACCGACTTCGACGTGACGCTGCACACGGAAGTTCCCTCGAACGTTCCGCAGGCCGGCTTCGCCGCGCGCACTGCGTTCTCGGCGGCGAGCGGCGGTCATCTCGATGCCGTGATCATCGACAAGAATCACGCGCTTCCTTTCACGTACTACGGGGGCGTCGCTCGTCACTCCGGGAGTGGAGACAAGGTCGTCCAGTTCGAGGCTTCCCCGCCGGGGGTGATCGCGGGCGTGG
>DATEND010000219.1:0-2100 GCA_035275245.1 Candidatus Eiseniibacteriota bacterium | reverse complement strand
CGGGGCGCTCAAGACGACGCTCAAAGGACGCCGCATCGCGGAGGAGTTCCTGGCGCTCGTCGAGGAATACGTCTCATCGCGGTACGGGGCCGCGCGACAGACCTAGCGGGCCCGACGCGCCTTTCCCACCTGCCACCGCGGCATCTCCTCCTCTTCCCACTCTTCCTCCCCTTCCGCGGCCGCTTCCGTTTCGCGCTTCAATTCGGTGACGTAGATGCGGAAGCGCCGCACGAGCCACGCCGTGATGCCGATCTCCACGAAGACGATCGCCACGAAGGCCGGATGAATGCGGGTCAGGACGAGGATCGTGACCGAGAGGACCAAGCCCCAGACCGCTTCGACAAGTTGAGGGCCCGAGAAGGCGCCCCACCGGGGGGTCAACGCCCGGTGCTCCAGCCGGAGACCGATGCTGCGCAGAAGCAAGTAAAACGCCACCGCGGACGTCGCGATCATCAGCTCCAGGCCGGCTCGAGCCGCCGGATTGAGCACGAACTCCCCGGGACGCGGCCCCAGGTCGAACAGGAGCGCCGGGGCGACGTAGGCGAGGACGGCCGACGATACTTGGAATACGATTCGGTAGAAGCGGGCCCCGCGAAGCATGCCGGCCAGCGTCACGGAGAAGCAGACCGTCAGCATCAACGCCGCGGGCGGCAGGAGAAACATGCCGGCGAGGAAGAACGCGGACGCGAGCGAATAGCATACGAGCGTCTTGTTCCTTCCCGGAACGATGAGCGGCCAGATCCCGAGCGCGGCAGCGCACGTCGCGAAGATCGCGGCCAACGGCCACGCCGATTGCGGCGCGTTGTACTCGTGGGCCGCCCGGGCCGCCACCATGAGGGCGAGAAGCAAGAGCAAGACGCGGAAGGCTGCGATCTGTACGTATTGACGCGTGGTCAGCGGGATGGTGTGCCTCCTTGGACGCGCTTCCCTGGAACGGCTCGTGCCGTCTCCGAGGAATATCGGCACCTCGAACCCGTGACTTTAGGACTGCGATTCCTGTAACATGAGCCGCCTCAGCGACTTGTCGTCGGCGTCCGTTTCCGAAGGGAGGACCGGTGACTGGCTTGATTCTGGCTCTCTGTAGCGCGAGCGCCGCGGGCGCGACCGCGTTCGCGCTCTTCTTGGTGCTCACGCACCAGCCCTACCTCGTGCCGAAGCTCCTTGCCTGCCTTCTCCTGATCGACCACAGCGTGATTACGATTCTCTTTGTGCGACTCCCCGTCCCCGTGCCGCCGCTTCGGCTCGCGGTTCGCATTGGATCCGTCGGAATTTCGATCGCCGGAATTCTTCTCTTCGTGTGGAACGCAATTCCGCGCGAAGGAGACTTCGATTCCATCGTGACGGTGATGGGCGTCGTCCTCGTGGCTCAGGGCTTGCTGACGTGGCGCTATCTGACCACGAAAAAGGACGCCGTCGCGAGCGGAGTGGGCGCTTCCCGCTAATCTTTCTTGCTCCCCTGCCGATATATGAATGTCGCGCGCGTGTGCCTGTTCGTCCGGCGGTCACGGCGCGACACCTCGAGGGCAAGCACGAATCCACGTGTGAAACGGAAGGGGGCGACTGCATGCAGTTGGAGCGGGAATCATTGGAGGGGCGCGTCCTGCGGCTGGAGCGGCAGAACCGGACACTGAAGCTCGTGGGA
The DNA here is from genome assembly GCA_035275245.1 of Candidatus Eiseniibacteriota bacterium. Taxonomy (GTDB): domain Bacteria; phylum Eisenbacteria; class RBG-16-71-46; order SZUA-252; family SZUA-252; genus DASQJL01. The sequence continues at coordinate 458 of DATEND010000219.1, read as the reverse complement.
TCGCTGTTGTTCCTAGCAGGCACGGCTGCGTTGTGCCTGGGCGTCGGCGCGCCTCGGAAGACCCTGGAAACGGATCTCCTGCTCATCAAGGATGCGAGCGGCGGCACGCGAATGATTCTCGGCATGGCGGACGGCGGTCCTGCCATCACGATGCTCGACGCGAATGGAAAATTGCGCGCGAACATCGGCGTGACCGACCAGGGCCCGGAACTGGATTTCTTAGACACGAACGAGACACCCCGGGTCCAGATCCAGATCGACCGAAACCAAGAGCCAAAGTTCAGCATGCTCGACAACAAGGGCTCCCAGGTTTCCATCCGTCCCTAACTACGGGGCGCGGCGCGTCGCGGCGCCGAAGGCAAGGGTACTTTGAGCGTGGGGCCGGCTCCGAAAGGGGCCGGCCCTTTCGCATGGGCGCCGGTTCTGGCAGGATGGGCGCCTCCATGGCCGGCCAATCC
>DATEND010000218.1:0-5432 GCA_035275245.1 Candidatus Eiseniibacteriota bacterium | reverse complement strand
AATCCACCACCCTGACCGTGCCCTTGTTCGTGTTGCCGGCGGGCGGGGCCCTCTCGAGCCCGACGGCCGCCGCGGCAGCGCCGCGCGCCGGACTTCCGGCGCCGCAGGCCCCGCAGCGTGGCCCGATCGTCAGCGTCAACGGAAGCAACACCGGGAAGTCGGGCAGCACCCTGTCGCTTACCGCGACGGCTACGGATGCGGGCACGACCTTGGCGGGTCGATTCACGCTTCAGCGTGCCGGTCAGGCCGGATCGGCCGCTTCGCAGTTCATCACGCTGACCGCGGACTTGAGCGGCCTACCGGCGATCAACGACGCCGAATTCGTCGTGGACGAAGACCCCGTGGTCAACGTCCCGGGCCCGGTGACCGCGCACGTCGGCGTTCCGGTGAACGTGCAGGTCGGCGCCGCCGATCCCGACGGCGACCCGATCGAAGACTTCACGGCGGACCTCACGACGCTCCCCACGGGCAACGACGCGGTGTTCACCGTCAATTTCAATAACACCCTCGGCACGCTCTCCTGGACGCCGACGACGTCCGATTCGGGGAGCCACTTCGTGACGTTCACCGCGACGAATCGCCTCGTCGGTCAGAACACGGTGGAAATCCGTGTCCGCGGCGTCGCGGCGGCGCGCATCTTCCAGCAGGGGGCCAAGAAGATATCCCTCCCCTCCGGAAAGCCGTTCGCGTGCGTTCAGATCGAGCCGATCGACGGATCTTTCAGTCTTGAGAACGTCACCTTCGCTTCGATCGGCATGATCTCGGTGGGTACCGGAACCGTGTCGAGAATTTCCGCTTCGACCGGAAAGTCGGTCATCATCGGCGATCGGGACGGGAATCTGATCGAAGACCTCACGGTCTGCTTTACCAAGGCGGATCTCCGCCTCCTCTTCAGCTCGCTCCGGGGATCGAACTCGGTGCCGGTCGTGATCGAGGGAAATCTCGCCACCGGCGGACGGTTCCAGGGCCAGATCACGCTCGAGGTGAACGCCGGAGGCGGAAAGCTGGCCGCGGCCATCTATCCGAACCCGCTGAACCCGCGCGCGACCCTTGGATTCACGACCACGAAGTCCGGATTCGTGCGTGTGCGGCTCTTCGACCTGAACGGCCGCATGGTGCGTAGCGTTCTGGACGCGCCCACCATGGATCCTGGGTACCACGAGGTGGGCATCGACGGCGCGGACGCGGAGGGCCGGCGCCTGGCCTCCGGTGTCTACTTCTATCGCGTGGAGGCACGCGAGGGATCGAGCCAGGGGCGGCTCGCCGTCGTGAAATAGAGACCTCTCGATACGAATCGCCGCACCGTGAGGGCGCGCGCGGGGTCGAAACGCCCCTCGCGCGCCCCTCGTGCATCAGCCCGACGCACTCCCGCGCCGCTTTGGCCGTGCTTGCGATACCGCGCCCCGCAGACTATGTTCTCGCGATGGCCGCGCGACGCTTTCCCCGATCCACGACCGCGCTCACGGCAGTTTTCGGCTTCGTCGCCGAGTTTCTTACCAAGGAGGGGATCGCCCGGGAGCGCGCCTTCGACCTCGACCTGATCCTCGAGGAACTCTTCACGAACATGGTGAAGTACAGCCGGGAAGGGAAGGAAGAGATCGAAATCTCCCTCGCACGGGATGCGGACGGTCTCCGCCTCACGCTCCGCGATTTCAACGTGGATCGGTTCGACGTGACCGCGACGCCGGACGTGGACACCTCCCGCCCCATCTCCGAGCGAAAAGCCGGCGGGCTGGGCCTCCACCTGGTGCGCCGGATCGCCGATCGGTTCGAGTACGACTACAGGGACCGCGTCAGCACCATCACCGTCTGGAAGAGGCTCTGATCCCCATGTTCGAGATTCGTTTCGTCAACAGCTCCCAGATCAAGCTGGTCGGCCGGCTCGACGCGTCGCAGGCCGAGGCCGCCACCGCGGCGCTCAAATCCCTTTCCGAATCCGCGACCGCCGATTGCTCGGAGCTCGAGTACATCTCGAGCGCCGGGATCGGGGTTCTGATCGAGACCTTCAAGCGCCTCCGCGACTTGGGCCACACCTTGACCCTGGCGAACATGACCCCAAGGGTCCGGAACGTCTTCGCTTACGCCGGCCTGGACAAGGTCCTCCGGATCGAATAGGTCCCAGGACGATTTTCTCACCAACCTTCGCCCGGGTTCCCTGTACGTATGGTCAGAGAGGATGAAGAGGAACTGGTGGCCCGGTCGCTCGAAGGGGACACCAAGGCCTACGGGAAGCTGATCGATGTCCATCAGCGGGTCCTGTTCAATCTGGCCCTACGGATGGTCAACGATCTCGAGGACGCGAAGGACCTGACTCAGATCGTCTTCATCAAGGCGTACGAGCGGCTGGCAACCTTCGAACGGGGGCGCAAGTTCTTCTCCTGGATCTATCGGATCATGATAAACGAATCGCTCAATCTGATCGCGAGCCGGAGACCGGCGGAACCCCTCGACGAGGAGATGGAAGCTCTCGAGATGGGGCCGGACCGGATCACGGAATCGAACGAGGTGACGGGGATCATCCAGGAGGCGTTGACGGAGCTCTCCCCGGACTACCGGCAGGTGATCGTCCTCCGGCACTTCGCGCAGCTTTCGCACCAGGAAATGAGCGAGTTGCTCGAAGTACCCGAGAAGACAGTCAAATCGCGCCTCTTCACGGCGCGCCGGATTCTGGGCGAGATCTTGACCAAGCGAGGAGTGAGTCTGGCATGACCCACGACGATGAAATTCGAGACGACCGCGACGAAGCAGTGTCGCGCGCTCTGGACCGGATGGGGATGGTGGAGCCTCCGGCGGAACTCAAAAAGCATGTGCTTCGCGCCATCAAGGCACGCCGTCCCACGCCGGTTCGGATCGGATGGATCGAGGGGCTTCGGGAGAGCTTTCGCCGACGCCCGCTACTCGGCGCCGTCTATCCTTTCGCGGCCGGTGCGGCCGCGGCGGCCATCGTTCTGACGATACTCTCGGGGGGTGCGCGCTTCGATCGAAAGGGAGCGCTCATGGGCGCGATGGCGCCGAGCGCGTCGGACGTTCCGGGCGACGTGGGGGCCCGGACCGACGATCAACGGTACGAGGTGAACGGGGCGAACGTTCGTCTCACCGCCGATCGAAACGGAGACGACGTCCAAGCGGGCGTCGAAGCGCACTCCTCGGGAGAGGTGGAGATCACGCTGAAGTTCGATCCGCGCCGGCTCAAGCCGGTGACCTTTACTCAGGATCGCGAGTGGCAGGGAGTGCTGGAATCCGGTCCGGGCATGCTCCGGATCCGCCAGCGGGGCGACGTGAACGTGATGTTTCGATTCGACGACTCGGGTGCCGGTGATGCACCGATAGAAGTAACCGTCGAAGCCGATGGCGGGGCCGTGCGGGGAGTGCTGCAGACGAATCCTGTTTGAAGCGAGTTCGAGAAGCACGGGACGCGTCGTAGAGCGCGGTTCCGCAGTCGGGGGGAGTCTTCACAAGGAGGAGTTCCGATGAACGGGAAACGAATCGTGATCGTGGTTGGGGTGCTGGTGGCGGCGGGTCTTGGCGTTGCGTCGCTGAACGGGTACTTCCCGCCGAAGAACGGTCTCGAGGGAACGATCGGCGGTGCGAAGCGGTACCAGGCCCAGCAAATCACCGACAAGGACGTGGTGACGCAGGATCAAGTTCAGGATCTTCTCGTGAGCGATCTCTACCACGATGCGGGCGGCACCATCGAGTTCCGCAAGAAGGACGGTACGATCGAGTTCCACAAGAAGGACGGCACCACCGAGTACTTCAAGAAGGACGGCACCGTCGAGTTCCATAAGAAGGACGGTACGGTCGAGTACGGCAAGAACAACGGTACGGTCGAGTACGGCAAGCGGGACGGCATCGTGGAGTTCCACAAGAAGGACGGCACCGTCGAATTCCACGCGAAGACCGGCACGGTCGAGTTCCACAAGAAGGACGGATCGGTCGAGTACTTCAAGAAGGACGGCACCGTCGAGTTCCACAAGAAGGACGGCACGATCGAGTACGGAAAGAACACCGGCACGGTCGAGTACTCGAAGGCCGGCGGCACGACGGAATACTCGAAGGCGGGCGGGACGACCGAATACTCGAAGGGCGGCGGAACGACCGAGTACTCCAAGACGGGCGGCACGACCGAATACTCCAAGACGGGCGGCACGTCCGAATACTCGAAGACCGGCACGACCGAGACGGGCAAGTAAGTCGAGAAAGCGCTCGCGATAGCGGGCCAAACGAGAATCGGGCGAGGAGGCGACGCGTGAGTCCGCGGCGCCTCCTCGTCGTGTTAGGATCCGCCCCGACCCACCGGCCCCCGATCCCCCAATCCGGAGGAATCCGCCGCCCGACATGCCAGCTCGATCGCGAAAGCCCCGTGCCGCGCTCGCGCGCCTTGGCGTAGCGCTGATCCTCCTTCTGCTCCTACTCCATCCCCGGGCCGCGAGCGCCGAGCTTGGCACCATCGAGACCGCGGACCTCCGCCTCCTGATCAACGGAGCACCGCTCTCCTACATCGCGCCCTACACGGCCCGTTGTTTCGAAAACTCCCTTCGGTACCACCGGCGGCTCTTCGGGTACACGCCCTCCGAGCGCGTGAACGTATTCATCGACGACTTCACGGACTTCGGAAACGCGGGCGTCTGGGTGAATCCGCGGAATACCATGATCGTACACGTGGCCCCGGTGAACTTCGTCTACGAGACGGGCCCCTCGAACGAGCGGATCAACTTCACGATGAACCACGAGATGGTCCACGTGGCGGCGCTGGACCAGGCGGCGGGAAGCGACCGCTTCTTCCGCGGCCTCTTTCACGGGAAGGTGCGCGAGACGTCGCGCCACCCTGAATCCATTCTCTATCAGTACCTCACGGTCCCGCGCCGCGCGGCGCCCCGGTGGTACCACGAGGGGATCGCGGTCTTTCTGGAGACCTGGATGGCCGGGGGCCTCGGCCGCGCGCAAGGCCCTTACGACGAGATGGTCTTCCGGTCGATGGTGCGGGACTCCGCGCGAATCTACGACCCCTTGGGGCTCGAGTCCGAGGGGACAAAGGTCGATTTCCAGGTCGGCGTGAATTCCTACCTGTACGGAACCCGCTTCATGACCTACCTGGCGAACGAGCACGGGCCGAATTCGCTCATCGACTGGGTTTCGCGCCGGCCCGGGAGCAAGGCCGCCTTCGGGGCCCAGTTTCGAAAGGTTTACGGCCGATCGCTCGGCCAAGGGTGGCACGAATGGATCGAGTGGGAACGCGGCTTCCAGCGCGCGAATCTCGATTCGATCCGCCTCCATCCGGTCACGGAATCGCGCGACCTTTCGCCGCGCGCCCTCGGGTCGGTGTCGCGCGCCTTCGTGGACCCGGAGACGCGGACGCTTTACGCGGGCGTCTACTATCCGGGCGCGGTGGCGCACCTGGCGGCGATCCCGCTCGACGGCAGCCCGTCCCG
>DATEND010000217.1:0-2929 GCA_035275245.1 Candidatus Eiseniibacteriota bacterium | reverse complement strand
TGAATGCCGCCGAGCGGCCCGAACGGCCCCTCCGGCAGGAGCGGCAATACGACGATCGCCATCACCGCGAATCGAATCGCGGCGCGGAGCCCGGCGTCGTCGATCTGGGCGACCGCCGCATGAAGGCGCGACTTCTCGATGAGGAGAAGCGCCGTCACGGCCACGACCCCGCTCGCGAGCGCGCGATATCCGGCGCCCGCCATGACGCCGGCCGCGATGACTACGAGCGCGGCCACCTCCGTCGTCGCGTCCCGGTCGCTCCGGCTCGACGCGGCGTACGCGGCGATGACGAGCGCGGCTCCGGCGGCGGCGAACACGGCCGCGAGGGGGACGGTGCCCAAGGCCCAGAACCATCCCGCCATTCCCGCGAAGGCGCCGAGGAGCGTGAAGGTGCGGATCCCGCCGAAGCGCGCCTTGGGGCCGAGCGCATGGCCGGACCACTGCCGCTCGACGCCGATGGCCATGCCGCCCACTGCGGCAATCGCGATGCCGATGACGCCCTGCGCCTCCGGAGTCATGCCGGCCACACTACTAGAGGGAGTCCGGAGCTTGGAAGAAATGAACGGGATCCTGGGGTGCGCTCAGGAACCCCGTCGAGAAGAAGTCGCGAGTCGCGGCGCCGCGCCGAGCCCCCAGACGATCCAGGCCAGGATCCACGCCGCGGCGCTCGCGCCGAGTAGCGCCGGCCGGGGACTCGCCCCCGCCGCCTCGGCCGCCGCCCTCGCGGTCACCGCCAGGGCGAGAAGCAGCACGACCGCGGGCCGGAGCACCTTCGCCTCTTCCGGGAGCGCGTGACCCCCGTGCCGGACGACCACCCTCGTCGCGATCCCCGCCGAAAGAAAACCGAAACCGCCGACGAGGACGACGTGAGCGCCGAGGAGCGGGCGCGCCGGGAGGATCGCCACGAGCCAGAGGCCCATCAAGATCATCCATCCCGCCCCCCAAAGCGTGAAGGACAGGAGGTCCTGCCGGCCGGGCAGGCGAAGGAGCTTCCAAACGAGGAGAAGCACCGTGCTCCCTGTCGCCGCCCGCAGCCAAGCGCCCGCCACAGCGTGGCCGCCGGCCTCGAGATAGAAGGACGCCGCGAGCGCGAGCGCGACCGCGGCATAGAGGATCCGTCGGGGCCTCCGCTGGTGGGGCGCCGCGACGCCTGGGATCCGGAGCGGCTCGCGCATCGACGAGAAGGTCGGGACCAGGAGACCGCCCACTCCGAGCACCAGGGAGAGGATCATTCCCATCGACACGAGCCGGAGCGCGAATCGGGGCAAGGGCTCGCCGAGCCAACCCAACTCGACGCCGCCCATCCAGACACCGCCGACGGCGCCGAACAAGAGCCCCAGCGCCGCCAACAGGAACTCCTCGGGCGGAGCCTTGGCGCCCGCGACGAGCCGACGGGCGGCCATCGCGGCGACGAGGAAGATCGTTGCCACATAGAACGCCTGAGCCGCCGCGCCCAAACCAAGCAGGGTCGCCGCCCCGAATCCAACCATGCCGGCCGCGGCCACGCCCAGTTCCCATGGGCGGCATCGTTCCGAACTCATAAATGACGGCATCGCAGTAAGTAAGAAGCCAAGTATGAAGCAGTGCTGGAAACCTTGCGTCATCAGATGCCAATGAAGCGATGCGGGGTATGGAATCGCGCCGGCCGCATGGAGAAGCCAAAGCGCGGAGCCGCCGATCGCGAACGCAACGCCGAGCGGGAAGAGGATTCGGTAGGGATCCATCGCGGCGCCGTCTACCAATCCCGTCGCCGGAAAACCCGTGCCGCGATCGCCAGCGGGACGGCGGTCTCGATCGCCAACACCACGAGACCCAGCCCGACGCCGCCGGGGCCGCCGAGGAGCTTCACGAGCACGGCGGAGGTTGGCCCGAAGAGCGCTCCCGATCCAACGGCCATCGTAACGAGGACTCGCGCCAGGTCGACGGGATTGAGGAGGAGCGCTGGAAAGAGAACCGATTGGAGCGGCACGCCCTGGAGGATGGCCGTCGCCCCCAACACCGCCAGGTCGTACGCGACAACGAGAAGGAGCCATAGGATGAGCGCGGCCGAAAGCGCCTTGACCCGGTCGGGAAGCAGCGAGGCAATCGCGAGCGACGTCGCCAGCGAGAGCCAGCCCAGGATCAGGGAAAGGGCTACGAGGGTGACGAAACCCGCGACCTGGTCCGGCCCTGCCTGGAGGGCGACGACGACCCCGCCGGCGCCGAAGCCGAGCGCCTGCGCGACGGCGAGCGCCGCCGAGAGGCCGATGTACTTCCCGGCCAGGATCTCCCCGCGCGATACCGGCTGGGCGAGAAGGAGCGGTAGCGTCTCGGCGCTCCCGGCAATGCTTCCGACGCCGAGGACGAGACCGGTCAGCGGAACGATGAAGAGAACGAGGTTCATGAGGCTGAGGGTGAGGCGGGAAAAACCCTGAAACCCCACTTCCCGGCTCTGCGCGAGCCCGAAGAAGGAGAGGCCCAGGACGAGCACCGCGAAGAGCGCGGTGAAGGCGAAAAGCCAGCGAGTCTCGAGCGCGCGTCGATACTCCTCGCGCGCGACTACATGGATGCGGCGCGGTGCGCCCGCGGGGAGGCGTTTCATCGGCGGTCCTCCTCGAGATGCGAGCCGAGGACGGAGAGGCGGCCGGCGGGATGCCCGTCCACGATCCAGGCGAAGTCCTCGCCCGGGCGATCGGCAAGGAAGCGGATGACCGTGTTCCCGCCTGCGGCGACGGAGATCGAGGCGGATCGATCCTCGTAACCCGCGAGCGAAAACGAGTGCGGCCGCTCGTCCCGGTTCACGACCGTGGCCACCACCGTGGAACCCTTCGGGACCTCCGTTCGTTCCGGACGCACGGCTCCGCTCACGATCTCGATGCGGAGCGCCGCGGCGGAAGTGACCGTGGGGCGTGGCGCCGTCCGTGCCCCCTGCTTCGGGGCGCGCGCGAAG
>DATEND010000216.1:0-2854 GCA_035275245.1 Candidatus Eiseniibacteriota bacterium | reverse complement strand
CGGGCGGGCTCCGGGTGCTCCTCCTCGGGGTCATCGTGGTCGCGGCCGCGACCCTCCCCTATGTCCAGACGATCGGGTACGAATTCGTCTGGGACGATCACTCGGTCGTCGGCCAGCACCTGGACGTCCGCGGGCCCCGCGACATCGCCCGGATCTGGAACCTTCCCTTCGACGAATTCCTGAAAAACCAGACGCCGGAGCGCTCCTACTTTCGGCCGGCGACGCTCTTGAGCCTGGCCATGGATCGGGCCGCCTCGGGCGAGAGCCCGCGGGGGTTCCATCGCACGAACGTCCTCCTCCACGCGGCCGTCTGCTTCTTCCTGTGGCTCTTCGCCTGGGAGGTGAGCGGCCGGCCCATGGCGGCGGCGGCGGGCGCCGTTCTGTTCGCGTTTCACCCGACACACCCGGAGAGCGTCAGCTTCGTCTCGGGCCGGACGGATCTCCTGGCGGCCGTCTTTCTATTCGCGGCGCTCTGGGCGGCAGTGCGTTTTGGTCCGGCGATCCAGTCGGCCTGGCTCAAGCTCCTCCCCGCGGCCGCTCTCCTCCTGCCGGGTCTTTACGCCAAGGAAGTCGCATTCCTCGCGGCGCCGCTCCTCCCGGTGGCGCTCTGGATTCGGGATCGCCGCATGAGCCGGGGGGATTTCTGGCGCGCCTTGGCACCGCTGATGGCGGTCCTGATCCTCTACCTCGCGTCGAGGTTCCTGGTACTCGGCCCGACGTCCCTTCGGTCGGCCGAGACCGTCGAGGGAACGGCGGCCCAGATTTTCACGAGCGTGGCCGCGGTGGCGCGCTACCTTCCGCTTCTCTTGACGCCGCTCTGGCTCTCCGCGCGCCACGTGATCGTGGAGTCGCGCGCTCCGGACGCGGTCTTCCTCGCGGGGCTCGTGGCGCTGGCCGCGGTCTTCGCCGGCCTCTGGGTCGCGGGGCGGCGACGCTCGCCGTGGCTCCTCCCGATCGGCCTCTTCGCGCTGACGCTTCTTCCGATGTGCTACGTGCAGCTCCATTCCGGTGCGATCGTGGCGGAGCGGTTCCTCTTCGTGCCGAGCGGCGCGATCGCGATCGCGGTGGCGCTACTCCCGGGCGTCCTTGCCCCGCGACGCCGGGAGGCTGACGCCGGGCCGGCGTTCCTCGCGGTCTCGGGAGCGGTGGCGGCGTGCCTCCTCATCCTCCTCCTTCCGCGGGTCGCGATCTGGAAGAACGAGGGGACCCTGTTCGGGTCGATGCTTCGCGATTCGCCCGAGTCTCCTCGAGTCCACTCCATGCTCGGCGAGTACCAATACCGGACGCGCAATTTCGCCCGCTCGATCGAGCACTACCGCCGAGCGATGGCGATCGATCCCGCGTCCGCGAGCGAGGTCCTCCTGAATCTCGCCGCGGCGGAGGACGAATCGGGACAGGCCGATTCGGCGCTCGCGCACATTCGGATCCTGAATCGCGCGGAGCCCGCGTATGCCCCCGGGTGGTACGCGCTCGGCAACCTTCACTCCGGAGCCGGTCGCCTCGACTCGGCGGCGGTCGCATATCGCGAGGCGATCCGGCTCGACCCTTCGTTCGCGCACGCGGAGAACAACCTCGGCGCGGTGCTCGAACGCATGGGACAAGTTCCGGAAGCCAAGACGCACTACCGGCGCGCGCTCGTCCTCTTGCCGACCTTCCCCGAGCCCGGAAACAATCTACGCCGACTCGCCGCCGACTCGCTCCATCCGGCGCCGGGTGAGCCCCCGTCCCCACCACCATCCCAATGACCGCGCTTCGCGATCAGCTGGCCGGGCGCCGCATCGCCGGCGTCATCGCGCTCTCGCCGCGATCCTTCGCGATCTCGTTGGAGCCGAAGCCTCGGCGCTACCTCTGGGTGCATCTCGACCGGAAGGAAGCGTTCCTCGCCATTGCTCCCGATCTTCCAATTCCACCTGATCCGCGTGGATCGCCCTTTGGCGGATTGGAGACGGCCCTCCGGGGGCGTGCCGTGATCGGCGTCGAGCAGGGCGAGCGCGGCGCGTTCGTCATTCGACTCGGCGAGGAGGATGGCGGCGTAGCGACCCACTCGCTCTCCCTCGCGACGGCCGGCCGGCGGATCAATCTCGAGGCGCGGTCGATCGCGGACGACACGATCCTCTGGGCGCATCACCGCGACGAGGAGCCGGCGGGCGCGGCGCCGGCCGGCTTTCACCCGCCGCACGCGACGCTCGCCGAGAACCAAGACGAACGGGAGGCGGTCGGCGACCGGATCGCGACGGCGTTTCGCGAGGACTTCGATCGTGACATGCGGAAGACGCTGGATGGGGCGGAGCGCTCGCTCGCGCGCCGCATCCGCGGTCTTGAATCGGACCTGGAGCGGGCACGCGAGCGGCTTAAGGACCGGCGGCGGGGGGAAATTCTGTTATCGCATTACGGCGAAATTCAGAGGGGGGCGAGCCGCGTCGAACTCCCCGATCCGTACGCGGACTCGCCGGGAGCCAAGATCGAGATCGAACTCAACCCGGCTCTCTCCCCTCATGAGAACGCGGCATTTCTCTTTCGGCGCGCCAAGCGAGGCGAACGGGGCGAAACAGAGACCCAGAACCGTCTCACGCGCGCGCGAAAAAGCATCGAGGCGCTGAGCGAGATGCGCCGCGCTCTCTTGAGTCAGCCTCCGAAGGAAGCGCTCGGAACACTCGAGTCCTTCCTTCGCGAGGCCGGCCTTCCATTTTCAAGTACACGGGGCGACCAACGAGGGAGCCGTCTGGGTCGACGGACCACCGCGGCGCCCCGTGCGAGGCATCCCGGGCGCCGATCGCAAGGGGCGCACCAATTGATCAGGCCGAGGACGCTTTTCACTTCGGACGGGTGGGAGGTCTGGGTCGGCCGAAGCACG
>DATEND010000215.1:0-8887 GCA_035275245.1 Candidatus Eiseniibacteriota bacterium | reverse complement strand
CAGTCGATCGTCTCCGCGACGGTCGCTGCCGCCCGCGCCATCGGCGGATCCGCGTGGGTCGCCACGTTCGATCCGCATCCCGACGCGGTCGTTCGCGGGAGCGCGCCGCGTCCCTGGATCACGCCCCCCGAGGAGCGGGCGGCGCTCCTCCACGAGCTGGGGATCGACCGCGTCGAGGTCATCCGCTTCGATCGGGACGTGCAGGCGCTCTTGCCGGAGGCCTTCCTCGACCGTGTCCTGGGGGGAGGCGCCCCGCTTCGCGCGCTCGTCATCGGGCCCGACTTTCGAATGGGGAAGGACCGCGTGGGGGATCGCGCCTACCTCGAAGCGCTGGGCGCCCGGCGCGGCTTCGAGGTTCGCGAGGTGCCGTTCCTCCTCGAATCCGGCACGAAGCTCTCGAGCACGCTCCTGCGCAAGAAGATCGAGGAGGGGTCCGTGGAGGAGGCGGGGCGGATCCTCGGCCGGCCGTACTCGCTCGAGGGCCTGGTCGGGAGCGGCGCCGGACGCGGGACCGGCCTCGGGTACCCGACCGCCAACCTCGAGCTCGGTCCCCAGAAGCTCTTGCCAGCACCCGGTATTTACTTGTCATCGAATCATTTGGAAGGCGAGCGGCACCCAGGGATCACCTACGTCGGAAGCGCGGGAACGTTCGGGCCGGGCCCGGTACGAGTGGAGGTCCACCTGCTCGACAAGACCGGGAGCCTGCGCGGCAAATCGTTGAAGACGCTACTGATCGAGCGACTGCGTGCCGATCGAGTCTTCGACTCCTCCGAGGCCTTGATCCGCGCCATGGACGACGACTTAGCCCGTGCGCGGAGGCGGTGGGCCGAGATTTTGGGCGCCGGAGCGCCTGAATCGGGGTAAAGGGGAATTGGGTCTTGCGCTTTCCGGACCCTGTGATACATTCCCGCTCCAGAGAGAGAGGGAACGTCAAGGAGGTGGCACCGGTGCCGTTGACACCAGAGAGAAAGCGCGAAGTAATCGGCCAGTTCAAGATCCACGAGGCGGACTCGGGGTCGGCCGAAGTGCAGATCGCGCTTCTCACCGAACGCATCAAGTACCTGACGGAGCATTTCAAGGTCCACAAGCGCGACCATCACAGTCGCCGGGGCCTGCTCCGCATGGTCGGTCAACGCCGTAGACTGCTCGATTATCTGAAAGTGACGAAAATCGAGCGGTACCGGGCAGTGGTCAAGGAGCTCGGCCTCCGCAAGTAGGCCCCTCCTCGCGCCCCAGTGCGGGCGTGAGGCCTCGCCGCAATTCCTCCCGAAGACACCTCTGCGCCTCGACCCGGCCCTATGGCTCGCCGGTCCGCGCGCGCACCGCATCGTTGAAGAGTCAGACGGAAAACAAAGGAGAAGAGAATGCCCGAATCAGTAAGCCTTGAGCTCGGCGGCCGCACGTTCCGGATCGAGGTAGGGAAGGTCGCCAAGCAGGCCTCGGGTTCCACGTGGGTCCAGTTCGGCGAGACCGTCGTGCTCTGCGCGGCGGTGGCCAGCAAGGATCCGATCGAGAAGGACTTTTTCCCGCTCAGCGTCGAGTACCGCGAGAAGACCTACGCCGCGGGACGCATTCCCGGCGGCTTCTTCAAGCGCGAGGGACGGCCGACCGAGAAGGAGATCCTCTCGAGCCGACTCATCGACCGCCCGCTACGCCCCCTGTTCCCCGACGGCTATCGGAACGAGATCCAGATCATGTGCACGGTTCTCTCCTCCGACCAGCAGAACGACTCGGACGTCATGGGAATGACCGGCGCCTCCGCGGCGTTGATGATCTCCGACATCCCATTCCCGGAGCCGGTCTCCGCGGTGCGCGTTGGGCGGATCGAGGGGAAGCTCGTCTTGAATCCGACGTTCCCCGAGCTGGATGACTCGGATCTCGACCTGATCGTCGCGGCCACCGACACGAACATCGTCATGGTGGAGGCGGGCGCGCGGGAGGTCTCCGAGTCCGCGGTCGTCGAGGCGCTCGAGTTCGCGCACGTGGCGATCCGGCAGCTCAACAAGTTGCAGCACGATCTCAAGGCACGCGTCGGGAAGCCGAAGCGCGAGTTCCCCCTTCCGAAGCGGGACGAGGACCTGGCCCGCACGATCGCCTCGGCGTACGCCGACAAGATCCGGAAGGCGAACCGCACGCCCGAGAAGCACGCGCGGCAGGATGCGCTCGACCAGGTGAAGGCCGACGCCGTCGCGCAGTTCGAGGCGTCGCACCCCGGCTCGACGAAGCTCGCGAAGCAGGTGATCTACGAGCTGGAGGAAAAGGACGTCCGCGAGATGATCGTGAAGGAGAAGCGGCGTCCGGACGGCCGCGGATTCCAGGACATCCGCCAAATCGATTGCGAGGTGGGGACGCTCCCGCGTACGCACGGCTCCTCGCTCTTCACGCGCGGCCAGACGCAGGCTTTGGTCGTGGCCACGCTCGGTACGAAGGTGGACGAGCAACGTGTCGAGGAGATGCAGGGCCAGTCGTGGAAGTCCTTCATGCTCCACTACAACTTCCCGCCCTTCTCGGTCGGCGAGGTCCGTCCCTTCCGGGGGCCCGGCCGCCGGGAGATCGGGCACGGCGCGTTGGCGGAACGCGCCCTCGAGCCCCTGATCCCGAGCGACGTCGACTTCCCGTACACGATCCGAATCGTCTCGGACATCCTGGAGTCGAACGGGTCCTCGTCCATGGCCACCATCTGCGGCGGCAGTCTCGCCATGATGGACGCCGGCGTGCCGATCAAGGCGCACGTTGCGGGCGTGGCGATGGGGCTGATCAAGGAGGGCGATGAATTCGCCATCCTGACGGACATCCAGGGCGTCGAGGATCACCTGGGCGACATGGACTTCAAGGTGGCGGGTACCCGCGAGGGAATCACCGCCCTCCAGATGGACATCAAGATCTCGGGCGTCTCGTATGCCCTCATGGCCGAAGCGCTGGAGAACGCGCGCAAGGCGCGGCTCTTCGTGCTCGGCAAGATGGAAGCCGCCCTCGCGACGCCGCGTCCGGAGCTCTCGCCGTACGCGCCGCGCATCTTCATCATGATGATCGACCCCGACAAGATCCGCGAGGTCATCGGACCGGGCGGCAAGATGATCAAGAAGATCTCCGCCGAGACCGGAACCCAGATCGACATCGAGGACACCGGCGAGATCCGCATTGCCGCCTTCAGCGGGGCTGACGGCGATCGCGCGCGGGAGATCATCCGCGGCATCACCGAGGATCCGGAAATCGGCCGCGTCTACCAGGGTACGGTCCGCCGCGTGGTGCCGTTCGGCGCCTTCGTGGAGATCTCGCCCGGCAAGGACGGGCTGGTCCACATCTCCGAGCTGGAGCCCAAGCGCGTCGAGCGCGTCGAGGACGTGATCAACGAGGGCGACAGCGTGCTCGTGAAGGTCATCGGCATCGACCGCGAAGGAAAGATCAAGCTGAGCCGGAAGCAGGCGCTTCCGGGCTACGTGCCGAGCGAGGACGACTCGAGCGGCGACCGTGGCGGCGATCGCGGCGATCGCGGGCGAGGCGGAGATCGCGGCGGAAGCCGTGGCCGCCGTCCGGAGCCGTCGCGCCGTTGACGTTTCGAAATTCGCACCAGGCTGGAAACACGCGACGGAGGCTTCGGCCTCCGTCGCCGTTTCCGGCGCGGAACCGGAAGCGGTGGGGGAAGGCGGACGCATGATAAAGCCGAATCGATTTCACCGCGTCACGCTGCCCTCCGGCCTCACGGTCATCGGCGAGGAGGTCGGCTCGGTCCGGTCCCTCGCGATCGGAGTCTGGGTCCGGGTCGGCGCGCGCCATGAAACCCCCGAGCTGGGCGGTATGTCGCACTTCCTCGAGCACATGGTCTTCAAGGGCTCGAAGCGTCGCGACGCCTACCAGATCGCGCTGAGCCTCGAGTCGGTCGGCGGACACCTGGACGCGTTCACGGGCCGCGAGGTGACGTGCTTCTACGCCCGCGCGCTCGAGGAGCAATTGGAGCTCGCGGTCGACGTGCTCGCCGACCTGACGCTCGCGCCGCGGCTCAACGCCGCCGACGTCGCGAAGGAAAAGCAGGTCATCGCCGAGGAGATCCACAACTACGAGGACACGCCCGACGACTGTGTCCACGATCTCTTCGCCGACGTCGTCTGGAGCGGGCACCCCCTAGGCAACCGGATTCTCGGCAGCGAGGCGTCCGTGACCTCGTTCACCCCGGAGCAGATCGCGGCCTACCACACCCAGCACTACACGGCGCCGAATCTCCTGGTGGCCATCGCGGGCCGCTTCGACTGGGACCGCGTGGTCGAGCTGGTGGGCCGGCACTTTGCCGGCGCGCCCGTCGGGCCCGCGCAACCCGCCGCCCCGCATCGCGTGGCCGGGGACGCGCGCGCCGAGGTCATCCATCACGTGCGCGACCTGGCGCAGCAATACCTCTGCATCGGCGCGCCGGGCCTGCCGCAAGAACATCCCGATCGCTACGCGCTCATCCTGCTCTCGACGATCCTGGGCGGCGGCATGTCGTCCCGGCTCTTCCAGCGCGTCCGGGAACAGGAGGGGCTCGCGTACTCCGTATACGCCTATTCCGATTCCTACGAGGACGCGGGTATCTTCTGCGCGTCCATGAGCGTCCACCCGTCGCAAGGCCGGAAGGCCGTCCATCTGACGTTGAGCGAGTTCGACCGGATCGCGCGGGACGGAACGCCCGAAGACGAGCTCGAGTCGGCGAAAGCGCAGCTGAAGGGGAGCCTCCTCCTGGGCCTCGAGAGCACGTCGAACCGGATGCATCGGATCGCGCGCAACACGCTCTACTCCGGACGTTTCGTGCCGGTGGACGAGCTCGTGCAGACCATCGAGGCGGTCACGGCCGAGGACGTGCGCCGGGTCGCGGTCCAGTTCCTTTCGCGCGGGCGTCTCGCTCTGGTCGCGCTCGGCTCGAGCGCCGACCGCCAGTTCGGCGCGGACGACCTGGTCCTTCCGGCGGTGGTGGCGTGAGCCGCGACATGCCGGCGGAAGGGGCGCGCCCGGAGGCGGGAACGGACGTGTGCGTTCGCGTCACGCTTCTCGAGCACGCCGTCGGGGCGCCGTCCTACCGAACGGAGCACGCCGCGGGGATGGACCTTAAGGCCGCCATCGAGGACTCGCTCGAGCTTGAGCCGGGGCGCGTCGCCGCGGTGCCGACCGGCATTCGCGTGGAGATCCCGCCCGGGTACGAGGGGCAGGTGCGCGCGCGGAGCGGCCTCGCGATGAAGCACGCGATCGGCCTGCCGAACGCTCCGGGCACGATCGACGCGGACTATCGTGGCGAGGTGCTCGTGCTCCTTCTCAACTGGGGACCGGAGCCCTACACAATCCGAAGGGGCGATCGAATCGCCCAGCTCGTTCTCGCTCCAGTGGCGCGCGCGCAGATCGAAATCGCGGACGAGCTGACGGCGACGACGAGGGGTGAAGGGGGCTTCGGGCACACCGGCCGATGAGCGCCGCCTCCTTGGTTCTTGCGCTCCATCAGACGCCTGCTCGAAACGCGTTCGCGCCGATGGCGGTCGGAGTTCCGGCCCTTCGCCGAATTCTCGCCCTCCTGTCCCGGCGCGGTTACCGCTTCGTGGGCCTCGACGCCGTCGGACCCTCGGGTCTCCCCGATGGAACCGCAACCGTAACCGTGGACGATGGTTATGCCAGCAACGCGCGATATCTGAGCCCCCTCCTGCGGGAACTCGGCATCCCTTGGACCGTGTTCATATCGGTAGCGGCCGTGGGCGGCGCGAATACCTGGGACGTGCGTTGGGTCGGGCAGCGGGAGCGTCACCTGACCCGGGACGAAGTTCGAACGTTGGCGAAGGAAGGGGTCACGGTGGGTTCACACGGGATGGAACACGAAGATCTTACGAAGGTCGATGAGGTTCCGCTCGCGGAAGCGCTCGGCGCGTCGCGCGCCGCGCTCGAAGCGATCGCGGAGCGGCCCGTCGACGCGATCGCCTATCCATGGGGCCGCGTGGACGCTCGTGTCGCGGCCGCTGCGCAGCGCGCGGGCTACCGCCTGGGATTTACCCTGAACGGCGGGCGAAGGATGCCACCCTCCCTTGCCGGAATGGCGATTCCGCGCACCCCGGTCTATGCCCCCGACCAGATTCTCGCGCTCTTCGACACCACCGCGCCCTGGTCTCCGCGCCCGTGCCGCGCCGTGCGCGCCGCCATGACCCGCACCGGCCGTGCGCTCGTCGAGACGGCGCTCGCCGCGCGCCGCCTGGGCGGGGGCCGATGAGGCAGCCCGTCTCGACCCTTCTACATATAGTGCGCCTTTGGCCGGTCGCCCTGGCGATGGGGTTCGTGCTGCTGCCCGCCGCCTTGGCCGATGCCGAAGCCACGGCGGGGGAGGAGGCCGCGACGCCCGCCGTCGAGCCCGAAGGGTCCGCCTCGCAGGCGGTACTCGCCGCGGCGGCCGACACGCTCGGGTTCGGGACATGGGTGGACGACGAGGAGCGCAAGCGCTTCGCGAAGGTCCCCTGGCGAATCGGCGAGTACTTCCAATTCTCGATCGATTGGAACGGACTCAACGGCGGTTCCAGCCTCATGCAGGTACAGAACCTCCAGCGCGTGGCCGGACGCCGCGCCTATCGAATCGTGTCGAAGACCGAGTCGAATTCCTTCGTGTCGAAGTTCTATAAGGTGCGGGACCGCGCGGAGTCGTACATTGACGCCGAGTCGCTCTACACGCTTCGGTTCATCAAGCACCTGAGAGAGGGCGGTTACAAGGCCGACCAGGACATTCGGTTCGACCAGGCAAACCGAAAGGCGATCTACTCCGACGGCAAGGTATTCGACGTAGCGTCGGGCGTGCACGACGTGCTGTCCGCGTTCTACTACGTGCGGACGAGGCCGTTGCCGGACGGCTCGACCATGATCGTGCCGACCCACGACAACAAGAAGTCGTACGAAATGGAAGTCAGAGTCCACAAGCGGGAGCGCATCGAAGTGCCCGCGGGGAAGTTCGACTGCGTTCTGGTGGAGCCGATCCTGAAATCGGAGGGCGTGTTCAAATCCAAGGGGAGCATCCTCGTCTGGCTCACGGACGATGAGCGGCGCATGCCCGTGCTCGTCCGGACGAAGGTGCCGGTCGGGTCGATCAACGTGGCGCTGACGGACTTTCGACTCTTCTTCGAGCGGAAGAAGTGAGCCGGCACGACCGGATCGACTTAAAGGGCGTTCGAACCATCTCGGTCTCCAAACGGCCGACGAAGGTCAAGGTCGAGCAGTTCGCCCCCGCGCCAGATCCGGGAGCCCCGATCGGGACGCTGGGGCAGTTTCTTCCGGATCTTCTCGCCGGCACGGCGCTCCGCGAGCTGCTCGAGGCGTGGGTGCTCGCGCGCGCGGGCGGCCGCCCGGCGATCGCCATGATGGGCGGCCACGTCATCAAGACCGGCGTGCAGCGGCCCCTCCTCTCCCTGATGGAAGCCGGCGCCTTCACCGCCATCGCGATGAACGGCGCGGCCGCCATTCACGACTTCGAGGTGGCGCTCTTCGGCAACACGTCGGAGCCCGTCGAGGAGACCCTCCTCACCGGCCAATTCGGGCTCGTGGAAGAGACGCCGGTGCTCTTCAATCAGGCCGTGAGCGAGGGCGTGAAGAAGGGGCTCGGCCTGGGCGAAGCGCTCGGCGAGTTCCTTCTCGACGCCGACGCGCCGTACGCGTCCGTGAGCCTTCTGGCGCAGGCCGCGTCACGACGAATGCCGCTCACCGTGCACGTCGCGATCGGCACCGACACGATCCACCAGCATCCGTCGTTCGACGGCGCGACGACCGGCGAGGGGACGCACCGCGACTTCACGATCTTCGCGGCGGCGCTTCGGGACCTCGAGGACGGCGTCCTGCTGAACTTCGGCTCCGCGGTGATCCTCCCGGAGGTCTTCGTGAAGGCGCTCTCGACCGTTCGGAATCTCGGCCATGGAGCCGGACGGTTCACCGCGGCGTCCTTCGACCAGATCCGCCACTACCGGCCCGAGAAGAACATTCTCGAGCGACCGCTCCGCGCCGGAGGGAAGGGGCACTCGTTCGTGGGCCCCCACGAGCTCTGGATCCCCATCCTCGCGTCGCTGTACCTGGCGCGCGCGCCCCGCTTCGATCGATGAGCCGTTCGCGGCTCCTCCTGACGGTATTCGGCCTGGCGCTGAGCGCCGTCGCCGTCGTCGCCCTGCTTCGTTCGATCGACGCGGCCGACGCCGCACGGCGCCTCGGAACCGCGCGGCCGGGGTGGATCCTGGCCGCGTGCGTCGTCACCACCGTCGGCTACTGGCTTCGGGCGCTGCGATGGGGGGAGATCCTCTCGCCGCACGGGCGCCCGCCGGTCGGCAGCCTGTTCCGCGCGACGATGATCGGCTTCCTCGCGATCAACACCCTGCCGGCGCGTCTCGGCGAGCTCGTCCGTGTCTACGTGCTTGCCAGAACCGAGCGACTCAGGACGGCGACCGTCCTCGGATCGGTCGCCGTGGAACGAATCTTCGACCTCGTGGCGCTGGGAAGTTTCTGGTCGTTGTCGCTCTGCTTTGCGCCTTATCCCGATTGGTTCCGCTGGAGCGGTGTCATCACGTTTGGACTCGGCTTCCTCATGGCGGGAGTATTCTGGGCCATTCACGCCTTCGGCGGATGGACGTGGGCGGCCGAGTTGAGCGCCGTGCTCCGGTGGATTCCCGAGCGCCCGCGACAAGCGCTCACCGCCGCGATCCCGGCGTTCGGCGACGGCATCCGCGCGGCCGGAAACCCGGGCGTGATGCTCCGGTCGGGGCTCTGGTCGGCGGCGATGTGGGGGGTGAACGGGGCGGTGTTTCTCCTCGTGGCGGAAGCGCTTGGGATGCATTTGCCGCTCTGGTCCCCGCTCCTTCTCGCCTTCGTGGTGTGCGTGGCGATCCTCCTGCCTTCGTCCCCCGGATTCGTGGGG
>DATEND010000214.1:0-2621 GCA_035275245.1 Candidatus Eiseniibacteriota bacterium | reverse complement strand
GGCATCACGTACGTGAACGGCCCGACGATCGGCGCCGAAGTTCAACTTCCGTTCGGCGGTGTGAAGGAAACCGGAAACGGCCACCGAGAGGGCGGCCCGACCGTGATCGACGCGTTCACCGAGTGGAAGTCGGTCTACCTCGACTATAGCGGCAAGCTGCAGAAGGCGCAGATCGACCGGTAACGGCCCGCGGCTTCTCGCGATGCCCCCGATACCTAAGTCCGTGCACGAGACGGAGCGTCCAGCCCTGGCCGTTGACCCAGAAACCCGCGCGATACGCTCGGAACCGCTCGCGCAGGTCCTCCGCGCCGGCCACGTCGAGAGCATCCACCGGGGCCACGTGGCCGTGGTCGATGCCGCAGGCCGCCTCCTCGCACGGGCCGGCGAGCCCCGCCTCCTCGTTTTTCCTCGATCCACGTTCAAGCCGTTTCAAGCGCTTCCGTTCGTTCGGTCGGGCGCCTTTGCGCGTTCCGGCCTGGGCGACGACGCGCTCGCGCTGATCGCCGGCTCGCACGGCGGGAGCGACATCCAGGCGGACCTGGCGCGGGAGATCCTGAGTCGCGCGGGCGTCGACGAAGGCGCGCTTCGATGCGGCACGCACACACCCTACGATGAGGCGACGGCGGCGGCGCTCCGCGAGCGCCGCGAAAGGCCGGGACCGCTCCGGCACAACTGCAGCGGGAAGCACGCGGGCATGCTCCTCTATGCCCAAATGCGCGGCGACTCGCTGGACGACTACGTCGATCCGAACCACCCGGTCCAGCGCGAGATCTTCGATCAATTCAGCGAGTTGGTCGGAGAGCCGTTCGAAGACCCGGTGCCCGCCGTCGACGGCTGTAGCGCCCCCACGCCGCGAATCCCGCTCCATACCCTGGCCCGCGCGTTCGCGCTCCTCGCCCGCGGCGTCGATCACGCCGGCAAGCCGGTTCCGGCACTCGCTCGAATTCGGGACGCCATGCGCGCCCATCCGGAGATGGTCGCGGGCGAGGGGCGCCTCGACACGATCGTGATGCGCGCCGTCGGGAACGTGGTCTGCAAGGCGGGCGCGGAGGCCGTCCACGGCGCTGGGCTCCTCGATCGCGGCGTCGGCATCGCGGTGAAGGTGGAGGACGGCTCGCGGCGCGCGCTCGGACCGGCCGCCGTAGGCGTGCTCGGGGAGGTCGGTGCCCTCGGCGCCGGCCTATCCACCGCCCTCGCGGAACAGGCGGAACAGCGGATCCGAAATCACGCGGGCGTCGAGGTCGGCTCGATCCGGGCGACGGTCCGGCTGACCTGGGAGAACGCGTGACCGAGAAGCCGCGCCGGTTCGTCTATTTCTTCGGCGACGGGGCCGCCGAGGGAAACGTGCGCATGCGCGACGTCCTGGGTGGGAAGGGCGCGGGACTGGCGGAGATGTCGAGCGCGGGAATCCCAGTGCCGCCCGGATACACGATCACGACCGAGGCGTGCCGGCAGTTCTTCGAGGCCGGCGGGCGCCTCCTCGACTCCGTGGTGGCCGAGGAGGAGCGGGCCCTACGGCGCCTGGAGCGGCTCCTCGGACGCCGGCTCGGCGATCCCGAGAACCCGCTCCTCGTCTCCGTGCGTTCGGGTTCGCCCGTGTCGATGCCCGGAATGATGGACACCGTGTTGAACCTGGGCCTGAACGACGTCACCGTGGAAGGCCTGGCCCGGAAGAGTCGAAATCCCCGCTTCGCGTACGATTCCTATCGGCGGTTCATCCAAATGTTCTCGGACGTCGTGCTCGGGATTCCCCGTTCGCTCCTCGAGGCCGAGTTGACGAAGGCGAAAGGGCGCGCGCGGGCGAAGAGTGATGTGGATCTGGGCGCCGAGTCGCTTCGAGCGCTCGTCACCCGGCTGAAGCAGGCCGTGCGGCACGAAATCGGCCGCGACTTTCCGGAGGACGCGCGCGCGCAGCTGGCCGAAGCGCGGGACGCGGTGTTCCGGTCCTGGAACACCGAGCGCGCGGCGCACTACCGCAAGCTGAACGGGATATCGGATTCGCTCGGCACCGCGGTGAACGTCCAGGCGATGGTCTTCGGAAATCTGGGCGCCACCTCCGCGACCGGCGTCGGGTTCACGCGAGATCCAGCGACCGGCGAGCCTCGTTTCTACGGCGAGTACCTCCTCAACGCGCAAGGCGAGGACGTGGTCGCCGGAATCCGAACGCCGCTGCCGATCGAGGAAATGGAGCGGGAGCTGCCGGAAGCCTACGCGCAGCTCCGCGAGATCACGACGCGGCTCGAGCGCCACTATCGGGACGTCCAGGACTTCGAGTTCACCGTAGAGGAAGGGCGCCTCTTCATGCTGCAGACGCGCCGCGGCCAGAGGACCGGCATGGCGGCGCTCCGGATCGCGGTGGACATGGTGGACGAAGGGCTCCTCTCGAAGCGGGAGGGGATCGAGCGGGTGGAGCCGGATCATCTGGACCAGGTGCTCCATCCGGTTTTGGACCCGGCCGCGCGGAAGCGACACGCCCGCCTGGCCAAAGGGCTTCCGGCGTCGCCCGGCGCGGCGGCCGGCGCGATCGTCTTCACGTCGCAGGAAGCCGTCCGACGCGGCGCCAAGGAGCGCGTCATCCTCGTCCGCGCGGAGACGTCGCCCGACGACATCGCCGGGATGCA
>DATEND010000213.1:0-3421 GCA_035275245.1 Candidatus Eiseniibacteriota bacterium | reverse complement strand
TGGAGGCGAAGCAGAAGGCGGCGCGCGATCTACACAGGGAGAACAAGACGCGGCGCGCGTACGCGGAAACGCGGCGCGTGCGGGACGGAGTGCTGCAGCTCCTCCGCGAGTGCGCGAACCTTCCGGTTTCCGAAGCGACGGCCAGGAAGGCGCTGAAGCGCGCGGAGCGCGCCACGGAGCGCGCGGACGGGGATCTCGGAGCAAGCCCGACGGCGGAAGCGAGACGGCTCGAGCGGGAAGCCAATGCGCAGCTCCAGAAGGCGCGCGCGGCGCACGCTCGCCGGAACTACCGGGAGACCCTTCTCTACGCGAAGCTCGTGGAGCGGAACCTCGAGAGGGCCATCGCGGCGCAGCGGCTAGCGCTCAGTCGGAACGAATAACCGCCACGGTCACGTCGTCGGCAAGCTGACCCTCGCCGCTGAACGTACGCACTCGCTGAATCAACTGCTCGACGATCTCCGAAGCCTTCAACGATCTCGATTCGCGCAGGAATTCGATCAGACGCTCCTCGCCGAACTCCTCTTCCGCGGGCGCCGGGCTCCGCGCCTCGGTTACTCCATCCGAGTACAGAAGAAGGACGTCCCCTTTGTGCAGCGTCAGCGTGGCCGATTCGTATTCCGCCTCCGGGAAGACGCCGAGCAGAAGGCCCCCCGTGGAGAGCGTCTCCAAGGTGCCGTCCGCGCGCAGCAGGTACGGCGGGTTGTGCCCGCCGTTCACGTAGGTCGCATTCCCGGTCGCGCAATCGATCTCGAAGAGCACGAGCGTGATGAAGCGCGCGCCGTGCGCGTTGTGGTGGACCGAGCGGTTGAGCCTTCCCATCACGTCCAGCAACGAACGGTCGGTTTCCACCTGCGCGCGCACCGTGGCGTGGAGGTGCGTCATGAGTAGCGCCGCCGCCATTCCCTTGCCGGCGACGTCGCCCAGCGCCACCACCATCGTGCCGCGCTCTCCCTCCAGGAAGTCGAAATAGTCGCCGCCGACGTCGAAGGAGGGAACGTTTCGCCCCGCGACGGTCATCGTTCCGCGCTGGAGCGGCACCGCGGGGAGGAGCGCCTGCTGGAGGGTCGCGGCGCGCTTCAACTCCTCGCGCACGCGGTTGTCTCGGTCGAGCGCCTCCTGCTGTTCCGTCTCCCGAATCTTGACGGCGGCCAAGTGCGAGATCAGGGTGAGAAGGCGAAGGTCCGACTCCTCGAACGGGACGGGGGCGTTCACGTTGTCCACGTAGAGGATCCCCAACACGGCGCCGTCGTGCCAGAGGGGCGCGCACATGGCCGAGTTGATCCGCTGTTGGATCACGCTCTGTTGCTCGCGAAAGCGCGTGTCGTGCTGGGCGTCCGACGTCAGGATCGCCTGCTTCTGCTCGATCGTGGCGCGCGCGATGCTGCGGCTGACGATGATTTCGCCCGGCGCGCGCTCGTTTTGCTTCACCGCCTTGGCTACGAGCTCGCCCGAATCGCCTTCGCGGAGGAGAAGCGCGGTCCGATCCGCGCGGAGTACGTCCGACGCCAACTCCACGATGAATAGGAAGAGCTCGCCGAGGGGGCGGTGCGCCAGGAGCGCCTGCCCGATCCGATCGATGGATCTCAAGAACATGCCCACGCGTTCCGGCGCCATTGCCTGCCCGAACGATCGCGTGTCGGTGCCCGATTCGAATTCCTCGACCGAGACCGAGCGCATCGTCGCCGGTCCCGCCACGTCGGCGACGCGCGCGGAACCCTGGCTCGTCGGCGCCGAGAACACGACCTGAAAATTACCGAGCGTCACGACGTCGCCGGGCTTGAGCCGGGAGGGCACGTCGATCCGCCGCGTGTTTACCTTCGTTCCGTTCTTGCTCCCCGCGTCCTCCACCCACCACGCGTTTTCGCGAAACGCGATCCGCGCGTGATTGCGCGAGACCGATGCGTCCGTCAGGACGATCGTGTTATCTTGCGACCGCCCCATCGTGAACGTCTTGGTCGGATCGAGCGCCACTCGCTCGGGATCGGCGCCCGGGCGGCGAACCATTAGATATTGGCTGTCGTCGATCATGCGCGGTAGTCTCTAGCGTTCGTCGGTGGGAATCAACCTGCGATTGGGAGGCGTATGCGGATCTCCGTTTCGACTGCGGTCTCGTGCGCTCGGGAGGCGGTGCAGGATTTCAGCCTGCGCGAGTATGTGCCGTTCGGAATCCTCCTCGCGGCGCAAGCGCTCTTTCTGATTCTCGCGTTGAATCTCGGCGCGCCCTGGGGGATGGCGACGGCCGGCTGGCTGGCCATGCGCGTCGGCGGCGAAGGGGTGACGCACTATCCCGGCTTCTTCGTCTTTCTCCCGAATCTCATGTCCGTCGTCGAAGCGTTTCTCTACACCATTCCCGGCAGCGTTCTCATCCCGCTTTCCATCGCTCGAATCCTGCAACCCATGGATCCGGCGCTGCGTGCCCCGGGCGCGACCGCGGCGCGCGTCAAGCGCGCGGTGCTTCCCGTGCTCGCGGCCGCCCTCGCGGGCGCGGCGCTTCTCGCGGCGTGGCAGACCCTCCTGCCCATGGGGCCGGGCCCCTTCATCCGCTCGCTCGCCGGAGGCGGTCCGTCGGGGGAAAGCGCCTATTGGCTCGCGGGCATCCTCGTCGCGTACGTCATTTCCGCGTGTTTCCTCTGCGTGCCGGTCGTTGCGGTCAAGGAGGGAGGCGGATTCGGCGGCACGCTGGTGAAGGGCGTCAAGAGCAGCGTTCAACTGGTTTTCTTCACGTATGCCTTCGCGATCCTCTTCTCCAGTCTCGCGCTCTTCGTGCTCTACATCACGCAGGTCTTCGGCGGGCAGCTCGTACGCCAGCTGCGGCCCGAGGTGATGGCCCTGCTCCTCGGCGTCTACATCGTCCTCATCAACATCGGAAGCTACTTTCTCTACGCCGCGACGACGCGTCTCTTCATCGCGGCCAGGCCGGAGGCGTCATGAAGCGGCTCGCGGGCTGGATCGCGTTGTTGGTCCTGACGGCGGCGGTCTCCGGTTGCGGCGAGGCAGGTTCTCGGGCGGCGCGCTATCGTGCGGAGAAGATGATGTTCGACGCGGCGCGGTCCGAAGCGGAGGCCCGCCTGGGTCGATCGCGGCCCGACACCACGGCGTTGTTGCGGGTGCGCGGGAACTTCGCGGCCGTACGCATCGCCATTCCGCCGCCTTACATCCGGAGCAAGTCCAAGGACGGATTCGCGGCGGGAGTGGAGCTCTTGAGAACGGTCGGAAGGGCGGAGCTGAGCGCGGCGCGGCTCGCGATGGAAGCGGGCCGGCCGGACCTGGCCCTGGAACACGCCGAATGGCTCTCGGCGAACTCGGAGGGCGACACGCTCTCGCGGCGGCAGGCCGACTTCGCGGCCGTCGGGGCGCTCCGTCAAGCGCGGCGGACCGAGGAGGCGATCGCCCGGATGCACGCCATGCTCGAGCGGTACCA
>DATEND010000212.1:0-5325 GCA_035275245.1 Candidatus Eiseniibacteriota bacterium | reverse complement strand
AGGCTCGATCGCCGCCATCGCCGCCGATACGTCCGCGGAAGTGGGTGCGGCCGGAGCCGCCATCTCGGGCGTCGGCGCGGACGCGGATTCGGGAGGCATCGGATTCGGCGTCGACTCGAAGATCATCGCCGCTTCCGAGGGCTCCGGAGCCGGCGCTGCGGATTCGGACGCATCGAGGCCGTCCGCGAGAGAACCGAGCGTCAGTCGCTCCGGCTCGGACGCGGCCTCCGGAACGGGCGGAACCGGTGTCGGCTGGGCGGGCGCGGGAATGGACTCGGGCGCGGGAGTGGGCTCGGGCGTGGGTGAAGGAGCGGGCGCGGCGGTGGCAGCGGAACCCCTTGCCGCTTCGGCTCCGAAGATGCGATCCAGCGTCCAGTCGTCGCTCTTCGGTTGCTCGGGCTTTTCGGTCGATCCCATCGCGCGGACCAGTTCGAGTTCGAGTCGGCACCCCTCGCACGCTGCGATGTGCTCTTCGAAGAGGGCAAGCTCCTCGGGCACGAGGGCTCCGCTCGCGCAGGGCTCCATCCGCAGCTTGGCGTCGGCGCAATCCATGCGGCACGTCTCCGGCATAGACGAGAACGCCCGGCGCGGAATCGGTCCGGCCGGCACACTCGCGTACCGGTGCTATCGGATTGCAGGGACTGAATCTTGAGACGAAAGGAGGGGCGTCGCGGGCATCCCTCGCGGGGACGAGGGTGGAGGTGGTGGGTGCGAATCCGGCGAGGCCGAGCGTGCTCGCACCGGAGACGGCGGCGGACGGCCCGTGAAGTCCGGTAAGTCTCTCTAATCCGGGAGGATGGCCCCCTCGACGGGGCAGGCTTCCAGGCAAGCGTTACACGAGACGCAGTCCTCCGCGACAATGAAGAGCCACTTCGTGGTCTTCGCGTTCACGCCGTCGCCCACCTTGATGCAGTCGACGGGGCAGACGTCCACGCAGGACGACTCGCCTTCGCAGATGTCCTTGACGATCTCGTACGCCATGCCTTCCTCCGGGTCAGGAGCGGGCTAGTGAACCTGCAGCATTCGATCCAGCGCGACTTTCGCCCACGACTTCGTGGACTCCGGCACGCGAATGGGATTGACGATCTCGCCGCGCACCAGGCTCTCGAGGGCCCAGAGGAGATTCTGCGGAGAGATTCGGTACATGGTAGCGCAAAGGCAGAAATCTTTCGACAGGACGACGATCTGCTTCTCCGGCATCTGCTTCGCGAGCCGGTTGATCAGGTGCCATTCCGTGCCGACCGCCCAGGACGTCCCCGCCGGCGCTTCGCGGAGGGTTCGAATGATGAACTCCGTCGATCCGGTCAGGTCCGCCGCGGCGACCACTTCGTGCGGCACTTCCGGATGGACGAGGATCTTGACGTTCGGATCCTCGGCGCGCCGCTCGAGCACATGACGGAGTTGAAACTTCGTGTGAACCGAGCAGCAGCCCTTCCACACGATCACGGTGGCGGCTTCGATCTCCGCGGCGGTGAGGCCCCCCTGCTCCCGCTTCGGGTCCCAAAGCGCGATCCGCTCCGGCGCGATCCCCATGGCGATCGCGGTGTTCCGGCCCAAGTGCTCGTCCGGAAAGAAGAAAATCTTCTCGCGCTGGCGAAACGCCCACTCGAAAATCCCGCGCGCGTTCGACGACGTGCAGACCGCGCCGCCTCGCTCTCCGCAGAATGCCTTTAGATCCGCGGTGGAGTTCATGTAGGTGATCGGCGTCACGTCGTGGACGCCGAGCCGCTCCAACGCGGCGCCCGCCTCAAAGACGTCGTCGGTCGGAGCCATGTCGGCCATGGAGCATCCCGCGTTCATGTCGGGGAGGATCACGGTCTGATGCGGCGCGCGCAGGATGTCCGCGCTCTCCGCCATGAAGTGGACCCCGCAGAACACGACGAACTCGGCGCCCGTGCGCTCGGCCCCGAGGCGCGCCAGCTTGTAGGAATCGCCGGTGATGTCGGCGTGCTCGATGATATCGTCGCGCTGGTAGTGGTGACCCAGGATGACCAGCCGATCGCCCAATGTCTCCTTCGCCGCGACGATCCGATCGTGGATCGCGGCGTCGTCGAGCTCCAAATAGGGTTCCAGCGCCTTCAATCGTGCCATGGCTTCATTTTTGGGGCGGCGCTTGCCGGGGTCAAGGGTCATTCCCCGCCCCAAAGCGCCTTGACCGCCGTTTCGCGGCATCTCACAATATGATGCTGAGTTTGCTCGTTTCGACGCGAACATTCTTCGACGAAGGGAACGGCCCTTGACGCCGACGGTCAACGAATTCAACCTCCACGTGGCCACCGTGAACGGCTCGGGCAGCCAGACCGCGAATACCACGCTCCTCCGCGCCATCTTCCAGATGGGCGTGCCGGTCTCCGGCAAGAACCTGTTCCCGTCCAACATCGCGGGCCTGCCCACTTGGTTCACGATCCGGGTGAACGAGCGCGGATACGTCGCGCGCCAGAAGCGGACGGACGTCCTCGTGGCGATGAATCCCGAGACGTCGGTTCAGGACATCGCGGCAATGGCCCCCGGCAGCGTCATCCTGATCAGCGAGGGCGTTCCCGCGCCCAAGGTGCCGGACGGCGCCATCTCCTATGTGATCCCGTTCCACAAGCTGGTCGAGCCGCTCGTTCCGGACGCCAAGCTTCGGAAGCTCGTCGTGAACATGATCTACGTCGGCGTCGTCGCCGAGCTCGTGGGGATCGACAAGGACGAGGTCGAGCGCGCGCTGGAAGCGCAACTCGGGCGAAAGCCGAAGGCGCTCGCGATGAACCGCGCGGCCGTCGATCTGGGGTACGACTACGCCGCGGAGAACTTGAAGCCGGCGCCATTCCGTGTCGAACGGCGGAAGAAGACCGAGGGGAAGATCCTGATCGAGGGGAATACCGCGGCCGCGCTCGGCGCGATGTTCGGCGGAGTCGGTTTCGTATCGTGGTACCCGATCACGCCGTCGTCGAGCCTCGCCGAGTCGCTTCAGGGCTACTTGGAACAATATCGCCGAGACCCAGAGACCCGAAAGGCCTCCTTCGCCATCGTGCAGGCCGAGGACGAGATCGCCGCCATCGGAATGGTGCTCGGAGCGTCGTGGGCGGGCGTGCGCGCCATGACCACGACGTCGGGACCGGGCCTCTCGCTCATGACCGAGTTCATCGGATACGCGTACTACGCCGAGATTCCGGCGGTCGTCTGGGACATTCAGCGCATCGGCCCGAGCACGGGGCTGCCGACCCGGACGTCGCAGGCGGACCTCTTGAGCGTCGCGTTCCTCTCCCACGGAGACACGCGCCACGTGATGCTCTTTCCGTCGTCCGTGGACGACTGCTACGACTTCGGCATGCGCGCGTTCGACCTCGCGGACCGGCTCCAGACGCCGGTCTTCGTCCTCTCCGATCTCGATCTGGGAATGAACGTCTGGATGACCGATCCGTTCACGTATCCGGAAAAGCCTTGGGACCGCGGCAAGGTCCTGGACGCCGCGGATCTCGAGCGGATCGGCAAGTTCGAGCGCTATCGGGACGTCGACGGCGACGCGATTCCCTACCGCACGCTTCCCGGGACGGAGCATCCGCTTGCCGCCTACTTCACGCGCGGCTCCGGACACGACGAGCAGGCGCGCTACACCGAGTCGAGCGAGGTCTATCCAAGAGTGATGGACCGACTGGTCCGGAAGTGGGAAACCGCGAGGACCCTCGTGCCCAAGCCGGTCGTCCAGGAGGTCAAGGGAGCCGACGCGGGGATCCTGTCGTTCGGCTCCTCGCGCTGGGCCGTCGAAGAGGCTCGGGATCTCCTCGCCTCGGAAGGTATCGAGCTGTCGTCCCTGCTCCTTCTCGCCTACCCGTTCCACGAGGACGTGCGCCGGTACCTCGAGCGCCACGACCGCATCTACGTCGTGGAGCAAAACCGCGACGCGCAGATGGCGACGCTCTTGAAGATGGAGTATCCGAAGCGCGCCGATCGAATTCGGTCGATTCTTCACTACGACGGAATGCCCCTCGACGCCGAGACCGTGGCCGCCGGCGTGCGGAGCGGAGAGCGAGAGGAGGTGGCCGCGCGATGAGCACGACGTCTTCGGCAACGCCGCCAACCAACCGGATCGGACTGACAGCCGCGGACTACAAGGGGTCGAAGTCGACCCTCTGTCCGGGGTGCGGCCACGACGCGATCACCGGGAGCATCATCCAGGCGGCATTCGAGATGGGGCTCGAGCCGCACCGGCTCGCGAAGCTGTCCGGCATCGGTTGCTCCAGCAAGACACCCGCCTACTTCATGAGCCGCTCGCACGCGTTCAACGCCGTGCACGGGCGAATGCCCTCCATCGCGACCGGCGTCTTCGTGGCGAATCGGGGACTCACTCTTCTCGGTGTCTCGGGGGACGGCGACACGGCTTCGATCGGCCTCGGGCAGTTCTGCCATCTCGTGCGCCGGAACGTACCGGTCACCTACATCATCGAGAACAACGGCGTGTACGGCCTGACCAAGGGGCAGTTCTCGGCGACCGCGGACCTCGGGACTCGCGCCAAGGCCGGCCGCGTGAACGATCTCATGCCGATCGACCTCTGCGCCCTGGCCGTCGAGCTGGGCTGCGGGTTCGTGGCGCGCTCGTTCTCGGGCGACCCGAAGCAGCTTCGGCCGATCTTGAAGGCCGCGCTCTCCCACCGGGGCACCGCGGTCCTCGACGTCCTCTCGCCGTGCGTGACATTCAACAATCACGAGGGCTCGACCAAGTCCTACCTCGCCGTGAAGGAGCACGACGCGCCGATTCACGAGGTGACCTTCGTCCCCCACTTCGAGAACATCGAGGT
The DNA here is from genome assembly GCA_035275245.1 of Candidatus Eiseniibacteriota bacterium. Lineage (GTDB taxonomy): Bacteria > Eisenbacteria > RBG-16-71-46 > SZUA-252 > SZUA-252 > DASQJL01. The sequence continues at coordinate 544 of DATEND010000212.1, read as the reverse complement.
CGACTACGCCCCAGGCGAGTCGCGCGAGGTGACGCTGCACGACGGCTCGAAGGTGATGCTGAAGAAGCTAGGTGAGGACTACGACCCGGGGGACGCGTTTGGGGCGCTCACCGTGCTCCACAAGGCCCGCGCGGAGGGGAAGTTCGTGACCGGAATCCTCTACGTCGATCCGAAGAAGCCCGCGTACGACGAGGAGGTGGGCCTCGTGGACGAACCCTTGTCGTCTTTGACGATGGAGCAGGCGCGCCCGCCGAAGCGCGTGCTCGACGAGGTGATGGAGGGACTTCGGACCGGCGCGGGCGCGTCGGTCAGCTCCGGCGGGGGCTGAGCCCGAGGCGCTCGGCCAAGGCCGCCAGGACGCGTCGCGCCCACGGCGCGACGACGACGGCCGAAACCGCGCGATCGACCGAGGCGCGATCGGGCGGCGGACCGCTCGTCTCGACAGTGAAGCGGTCGGGGCCGGGCACGAACCTCACCTCCACGACGCCGGGGAGCCCGCGAAGCGCGCTCTCGGTCCGCCGCACGCAGAGGGAGTTACAGGCGA
>DATEND010000211.1:0-2769 GCA_035275245.1 Candidatus Eiseniibacteriota bacterium | reverse complement strand
CAGCACCCACCACTCCATCTCGCGCCGAACGCCCCGCATCACGAGAAGCGTGTAGGCGCCAATCAGGACCAGAAAGAGCGGCATGCCGAAGAGCCCGCGGAACGCCTCCCGGCGCGCCTCCTTATACGCGTGGAACGGGTCCACGAGCTTCGGATCGTAGGAGTATTTTTGCCGCGTCTCCCACCGGAAGCTCAGCACGGTGCGGAGCCCCATGTCGTTCGTGAGCGGCGTGCCCGCGTGCTTCACGGTGTTCTTGAGGAACATCGACCACGCCGAGAATCCGCCGGCGACCATGCTCGACGCCGGAATCAGGAGGGCGACGGCCAATGCCGCGCCGGCCACGATTCGGGCGCCTACGGGATCGAGGCGACGCTCACGGTAGAGGAGCCAGAGGATCCGAAGGCCGATGGCCGCGAGAAAACCCGCTGGAAAGACGCGAAGGAGGGCCGATACGGCGAGGCTCGCGCCGCCGAGAAACGGCTTGCCTCGCTTGAGAAGGCAGATCCCGACCATCGCCCACATGAGCCAGTCCTGGCGCAGATAGGCTCCGCCGGTCCAGAAATAGAGCGCCGGCGCGTTGGTCCCGAAGAAGAGGAGGGCGACGCAGGTCACGCGCCAGCCGAACGCCCACGTGATGAATCCGAACGCGATCAGGAGGAGCACGGGGTCGATCCAGGCGAGGGCATCGATGAGCGAGTCGGAGGCCGGTCCGAGGTTCGCGAGGAGCGACCCCGTCATGTTCCATGCGGGCGACGGATTGTAGCCGTTGTCCTGAAGCATCCGCTCCCAGGCTTCGACCCCGTCGCGGTCACGGAAGTAGGCGGTGTCGTGCTTGAAGGCGTCCCATCGCTCGGGCGTGAACGGCCGAGTGAAGCCTTGCTTGAATCGCTCGGGATCCTCGAGCACGTATCGCGCGGGGACGAGCTCGTTCTTCCGGAGATCCCGTATCTTCCGGAGCTCGACGCGACGCCGAAATCCCTGTTCCGCCTCGGCGAGGCTGGCGCATTCGTAGAGGCCCGTGTACCCCAGCTCCGGGAAATACTTCGAGCCGACGTAATAGTGAAAGAACTCGTATGTGTGAACCCGCTTCGGAACGTGGTACTCGCCCCAGTTGTAGTAGCCGGTGTATCCCAGGATTCCGAGGACGATGAGAAGCACGTCGCGAAATTTCTGGAAGCGCCCGGGCGCGCCGCGGCGCTTGAGGAAGGAGCCCCACCAAAGGAGCAACGCGCCGAGGAGGGCGAGCCCCAACTTCGCCGCGTCGGTGTGGCGCCGCGTGAAGCGGAACGGGCGCGCCGCGGGCCGAGCCGGCGCCTTGTCGGATACGAGAGCGAGCTGGGGCGGCCAGTCGGCCGGAACCCTGCAGAACACCTGGAGCTCGCTCAGGGTATACGAGCCGTTGCCGGTGACCTCGCCGAACCGGACGAACCGGGCGTGCTCGTCCCAGAGCATGACCGACCGGGAGCGCATGCCCTTCCCGAGGTCGGACGCCATGGGGACGCGCCAGATCTCGCGGAACGTCTTGCCGTCGTCCGAGACTTGGAGCGAGAACGTGTTGTGGGCGTCCGCCTGCACGTAGGCCGACGCGATTCGCGTGCGAGAGCCGAGGTCGTAGGTAAGGGAGCCCGCGACCGTCAAAAACCGCGCGCCGGACGTGTGACTCCAGTTCCCGCCTTCCTCGACGACGAGAGAGTCGACGACCGCTCGGGTGGAGCCGACGACGTCCATGGAATCGGACAGCGATGCCGCTGCGAGGAGATTGCCCGACGGGCACGTCGACGAGGATTCCTGGGCGGAGACCGATGCCGCCGCCAAAAGGGCGAGTAGGATTCCGACGAGAACGCGCCGGACGTCTCTCATCGTGCGGCGTCGCCTACCGAATCGAACCGAGTCGCCAGGGGCCCCCCTTCCCGCGAGCGGTGGTGCTACGGCTACGGCCTCGTGGCCGGCCAGGGTAGCACGTCAGCGGGGCCGCTCCAGCAGCACGATTTTCGCGGTCGCGCCCGTCCGGCCGTCCTCCAAACGGCCGAAGTACACGCCCGCTGCCAGCGGCGCCCCCCGGTCATCGCGACCGTCCCACGGCACGACGTGAGGCCCGGCCGAGACCGGCCCATCCACCAAGACCCGCACAAGGCGTCCTCCCGAGTCGTAGAGCCGAAGGCGCGCAAGCCCCGCTGCGGGCTGCGTGAATTGGATCGACGCCGAGCCGACGACCGGGTTCGGCGCCGCCCGAATTCGCGGGACGCGGGGCGGCGACCGCCCGATGGCCACGGCCGTGGGCGTCATGCTCACGGCTTGAAACGCGTTCACTTTGGTTCCGATGGGTTGGTCGTAGGTCACCGCGTCTCCGGTCGCGATCACGTGCTGGGCCACGAGCTGAGGCGTGAGGTTGGGATAGCGCGATCGAACGAGCGCGCAAACCCCGGCCGTCAGCGGGCAGGCAAACGAGGTTCCGTCGCCAAACATGTACGGATTGATCGTGTCCCAGTTGAAGAGAAAGACGTAGAACAGCGAATCGAGCAGGCTGAACTGGTAGTTCTGGCAGATGGTCGACCACATGAGGCTGCCGGGAGCCGCTACGTCCACCCACGATCCATAATTCGAGAACGGGGCTCGCGCGTTCTCGAAGTCCGTGGCCGCCACGGCGAGCACGTTCTCGCACGCCGCGGGATATGCCGGAACGCTGTCGCCGTCGTTTCCGGCGGCCGCCACGCAGAGTACCCCGGCCTGCGTGGCCTGATCCGCGAGCGCCTGGAAGAATTCGGGCAC
>DATEND010000210.1:0-4060 GCA_035275245.1 Candidatus Eiseniibacteriota bacterium | reverse complement strand
CGTCGTCGAAGGGCAGTGCACCGAACACGAACGGAGCCTTGATCCTGCTTCGGAAGGTGTACAAGAAGTACCGGCGGGATCAGATCGAGATTCCGGTTCTTTCCGGAATCGATCTCGAGGTGAAGGAGGGAGAGTTCCTGGCGCTGATGGGGCCCTCAGGCTCCGGGAAATCGACGCTCCTGAATCTGATCGGCGGCATCGACCGCCCGACGGCGGGGGAGGTGTGGGTCGCCGGCGAATCGATCGGGGGGCTCTCCTCCGACAAGCTCTCCGCCTGGCGGGCGCGCCACATCGGATTCATCTTCCAGCTCTACAACCTGATCCCGGTCCTGACCGCGTATCAAAACGTGGAGCTGCCGCTCCTTCTCACGCGCTTGAACGCGAAGGAAAGGCGGGATCGCGTCGGTCTTGCGCTCAACCTGGTCGGACTGAGCGACCGCGCCAAACACTTTCCACGGCAGCTCTCGGGCGGCGAGGAGCAGCGCGTCGCAATCGCGCGCGCGATCGTCGCCGATCCCACGGTCCTCGTAGCCGACGAGCCGACCGGTGACCTGGACGCGCGCAACGCCGCGGAGATCCTCACGCTCCTCCAGCGCCTCAATCAGGAGATGCGGAAGACGATCGTCATGGTGACCCACGACCCGAACGCGGCGGAGCGGGCCCACGTGACCGTGCATCTCGAGAAGGGGATCTTGAAGCCGTGAAGTTCCTCTCGCTCGTCTTCGCGCATCTCCTCCGCTCCAAGCGCAGGACGTTCCTCACCGTTTCCTCGATCGCGATCGCGCTCTTCCTCTTCTGCGCGCTCCGCACCGTGATGACGTCCCTCGACGCCGGCATTCGCGCGTCCGACGACACGCGTCTCGTCGTGCGGCACGCCGCGTCCCTCGTCTTCCCGCTTCCGCTCGCCTACCGCGACCGCCTGCTCCAGATCCCCGGCGTGACGCGCGTGGGCCACGGCAGCTGGTTCGGCGGCTACTACCAGGACCCGAAGAACAACTTCACGCAATTCGCCGTCGACGTGGAGCCGTTCTTCGATATCTACCCCGAGGTTCTGCTCCCGGCGGCCGAGCGGAGCGCCTTCGAGGCGGAGCGGACGGCGTGCATCGCGGGCCAGGCGCTCGTCGACAAGTACGGCTGGAAGATCGGCGACGTGATTCCGATCACGGGCACGATCTTTCCCGGCACCTGGCCTTTGACGCTCCGCGGCATCTACAAGGCGGCGACGCCCGACGCGGACGAGAACGCGATCTTCTTCAACTGGGAGTTCGTGAACCAGTCGATTCCGGAAGGCCGGCGCGACATGATCGGGATCTACTGGCTCAAGATCGCGTCCGCTTCCGACGCCCCGGCGATCAGCGCGCGCGTGGACGCCCTCTACGAGAACAGCGCTCGCCCGACCAAGACGGAGACCGAGAAGGCCTTCAACGCCGGGTTCATCTCGATGATGGGAAACGTGAGCCTGTTGCTCACGATTCTGGGCTCCGCGATCGTCTTCGCGATCATGCTCGTCACGATCAACACGATGATGATGGCCGCTCGGGAGCGGACGACCGAGATCGCGATCTTGAAGACCATTGGATTCTCGGACGGGCTCGTGCTCGGCCTCACCGCCGCGGAGTCGATGCTCGTCTCGCTCGCCGGGGGTCTCCTCGGCTGCGGCGTCGCGGCCATCCTCTTCCGGAGGCTCGATTTCACGGCCGGAGGGATGATCCCGAACTTTCGCATGCTCCCCGAGACGTTCCTGATGGGGATTGCCCTCGCGGTCGTGATGGGGATCCTGAGCGGCGCGGCCCCGGCCTTCCTGGCGGCGAGGCTCCAAATCGCCGGCGCGCTCCGGAAGGTGGCCTGAACATGGCGCGCATCCCGCTGATCTACAACCTGCGCAACCTCGCCGTGCGCCGCGTGAGCACGACCCTGACCGCGCTCGGGATCGGCCTCGTGGCGTGGGTCTTCATTTTCACGCTCGCTCTGGCCGGCGGATTCCAATCCGCGCTTCGCTCCACCGGATCGAGCAAGAACGCCATGGTGATCCGGAAGGGGTCGACCTCGGAGCTGATGAGCATCGTGTCGCGCGAGGCCGCCGGCTCGGTCATCAGCCAAGAGGAGGTGGCCCGGACCGCGGACGGCTCTCCGCTCGCGGCGGCCGAGCTGATGGTCGTTTGGAACCTGCCCCGGAAGTCGGGCACGTACACGAACGTCGTGGTCCGCGGGGTGACGCCGAAGTCCTTGGCGCTTCGGCCGCGGACGCGGCTCGTGCAGGGGCGGATGTTCCGGCCGGGCCTCGACGAGATCGTGGTGGGCTCGATGGTGGCGCACCGATTCCAGGGCTGCTCCGTGGGGGACCGCCTCAAGCTCGCGGGACGGGAGTGGACGATCGTCGGCGTGATCGACGCGGACGGCTCTGCCTACGACTCCGAGATCTGGGGGGACGTGGAGCTCTTCATGCCGGCCTTCGATCGCCCCGTGTTTCAGAGCATGACGCTTCGGATGCGCGACCCGTCTCAATTCCCGGCGTTGAAGAAGCGCCTCGAGGCCGATCCGCGGCTTCAGGTCGAGGTGAAGCGCGAGGACGAGTTCTACGCGGCGCAGTCGGGCATGCTGGCCGCGCTCCTTCGCGGGCTCGGCCTCTTCGTCACGTCGATCATGTCGCTCGGCGCCATGTTCGGTGCTTTGAACACGATGTACGCGGCCGTCGCGTCGCGTACGAAGGAGATCGGCGCTCTTCGGGCCATCGGGTTCGGCCGGGGCGCCGTCCTCACGTCGATCCTGATCGAGTCGATGCTCCTGGCCCTCCTGGGAGGCGTGATCGGGTGCCTCCTCGCGATTCCGGTTCGATCCTTCACGACGGGCACGATGAGCTTCGCGACCTTCAGCGAGCTCGCCTTCCGCTTCGAGGTGACGCCCGGCATGATGCTCTGGGGGCTCGCCTTCTCCGCCGTGATGGGATTGATCGGCGGGTTTTTTCCGGCCCGACGCGCGGCGTCGATGCCGATCGTCGAGGCGCTCCGCCAGGCGTAGTTCGCCGGGCCCACTGATACCAACGCCCGCCCGCCGGCGGCTTTACCGCCCGCGCGGCGTGTGCTAGCGTCCACCCTCTCATGAGCCAATCCACGATCAAAATCGGGGTTCGGGGAAACCGCCTGGGCCTGAGCGTGGGCCAGGCGACGGCCGACCTCCTTAGGCCCCACCTGGGCCACACGGCGCTCGAGTTCGTGCCCGTGCCCGACCAGCCCCGCCGGAGCGGGCTCACCTGGCCGGGTGCCTCGCTCGAGCGCGCCCTGGCGCAGGGAGACGTGGACCTGGCGATCCAAAACGCCAAGGACCTGGGTCCCGATCCGGTTCCGGGGATCACGCTGGCCGCCGTCACGCAGCGATTCACGCCGTTCGACGTCCTGATCGCGATGGAGGAGATCATTCTGGACGAGCTTCCCGATGGCGCCGCGCTGAGCGCCCACACGCCGCTCCGTCGCGCCCAACTCCTGCATTACCGGAGCGACTTCCGCATCGTGGACTTTGCCGGCAGCCTGGACGAGCGACTTACGATGCTGGAACGCGGCGACGTCGACGGCCTGGTGGTTTCCGCATCGGCGGTCGAGCACTTCGGCTTCCAGGACCGCGTCACCGAGATCTTCACCACCGAGGTTCTCGTCCCCGCGGCCGGGCAGGGCGCCGCCGTGGTTCAAGTGCGCAACGGGAACAAGGACCTCCTCAAGGCGGCGCGCCACGTGGACGATTCCATCGCGCGGCCCGAATTCGAGATGGAGCGCGCCTTCCTGCGCGAGTTGAAGGCGGACTCCGTCGCGCCGGTCGGGGCGCTCGCCACGACCGAGGGGAGTTTGCTTCGCCTGGAGGGAATCATCGCCGAACGCGACGGTCTCCGCGTCTTCCGCGACGTCGAAACCGGCGCGCCGGGGGACGAGATCCAGATCGCGGAGCGCCTGGCACGCCGCCTGTTGCTCGAAGGCGGGCGGCAGGCGCTCGCCGCCGCGGCCAGCCGAGGGATCGCGTGATCGACGCGAAGCGGATTCGCGCCGAAGCAGACCGGGTTCGCGAGGCGATT
>DATEND010000209.1:0-17267 GCA_035275245.1 Candidatus Eiseniibacteriota bacterium | reverse complement strand
CTCGGCGGCGCCAAGACGCCGCGCGTGCTCCGGCACATCGCCAACCCGGCAACGGCGCCGCGTGCCCCGATCGCGATCCGAGTCGAGCCCGGCTCTCGCGAGATCGAGGGGGGCGAGTCGGTGCCGGTGCGCGCGTTCGTTCGAGGCACCGCGGTTCGCCCCAAGCTCGTCACGGAAGGCGAGTCGGGCTGGGATCAGGCCACGTTGTCCGAAGCCGAGGACGTCGCGGGGGCGCGCCCGGGCGAGCGTGCCTATTCGCTCACGCTTCGGAACGTGAAGGAGGACGTGCGCTATCGCGTCCAGGCGGGCGACGAGCGAACGCCGGTCTACGCGCTCACCGTTCGAGACCTTCCGCGGGCCACGGGCTATCGCGTTCGTTACGAGTATCCGGCGTACACGGGCCTCAAGCCCGAGGAGAGCCTGGCCCTCACCGGCGACGTCGCCGCGCCGCGCGGAACCCGCGCGCGCGTTCAAGTCACGCTGAGCCGGAGCGTGGAACGCGCCCTGTCGCTGTTCGACCACTCCGGCACGACGGTCGAGGGAACGCTCGAGGCGCGAAGCGCGACCTTCGTGCTTCCCGTTCGAAGCGACGACCGATACACGATCCGTCTCGCGGACGCCCGAGGGCGTCGCGTCGATCTCGGCCCGTTCGAGGTTCGCGCGATTCCGGACCGGCCGCCGTCCGTGGGCATCCTGGCGCCGGGACCCGTGGAAGACGTGACGCGCGACATGACGGCGGTGATCGTAGCGGGCGCGACCGACGACTACGGCGTGAAGCGAATTCTGCTCCAGTACAAGGTGCGGGACCAGGCGGATCGGCTGGAGACCCTCCACAGCGAGCCCGGCGTGGCCCGCGAGCTCGCGGTGCGCTACACGTGGTCGCTCAATGCCTTCACGCTCCTTCCGGGTGAGGAAGTGACGTATCGGGTCGGCGCCGTGGATGGAAACGCGGTCGACGGGCCGCAGACGACATGGTCCGAAACGCGAACGCTTCGGTTCCCCTCGGCGGCGGAAATCCTGGCCTCGATGTCGGAACAGCGGGACGAGGCGATTTCCGACCTTAAGGACGTCCTTCAGGAAGCGAAGGAGCTTCAGAAGAAGTCCGAGGAGCTCTCGCGCGACTTGGGCCGCTCCCGGGAGATGACCTGGGAGAAGCAGCAGGAAGCGCAGAAGGCTTTGGAGGGTCAGCAGGAGCTTCGCGACAAGATCGACAAGGTGGCCGAGAAGCTCGGACAGGACGCCGAGAAGCTGTCGCAGTCCCGCGCATTGAACGCCGAGCTCGTTCAAAAGATCCAAGAGCTGCAACAAGTGCTGAGCCAGATCAAGGACCAGTCGCTGCTCCGCTCGATCCAACGGCTCCAGGAGGCGCTCAAGAGCCTCTCGCCGCAAGAAATGGAGCGCGCGCTCCAGCAGGTGCAGGTAAATCAGGAACAGATCATGAAGAACATCGAGCGGACCATCGAAATGCTGAAGCAGATCCGCATGGAGGAGAAGCTCGAGGCCGCCTCGGAGCGCGCCGCGGAGATGGAGCGGCGCCAGCTCGCGGTCAACGATTCGCTCGCGCGCGCGAAGCGACCGGAGGACGCGAAGTCGCTCGCCCCGACCGAGCGCGAGATCGGGAAGATGAGCGCGGAGGAGAAGGCCGCGCTCGACTCGCTCGCAGCGGAATTGCAGGGCATGGATCGTCAGGCGGCCCAAGAGGCGGAGCAGCTCGCCCAGGAGGCCGGATCGCCGGAGGCCAAGCAGGATTTCCAGGAAGCGACCGAGTCGCTGGAACAGGGCGAGCGGAAGGAAGCGCGCGAGAAGACGGAAACCGCGAAGCAACGCCTGGAGCGGTTGCGGAAAGGCGTCGATGCGATGCGGGAGGGCTTCCGGAACCGGAAGAAGAACGATCTGGCGAAGAAGATGGAAGCGGCCGCGCAGGATCTGCTCGAGATTGGCGAGCTTCAGGAGCAAACCCTGAAGGACGAAACGAGCAGTCTCTCCCAACGCGCCGAGACGCAGAAGGGCCTCGAGGAAGCCACCCGCGCCGCGACGAACCGGATCGGCGCGCTCTCGAACCAGACGCTCTTCATCACGCCCGATGTCGGGCAGGCACTGGGGCGCGCGCTGACGAGCCAGCAGAACGCGGTTGGTCGCTACTCGCAGCAGGATCTGGGCGGCGGACTTCAGTCCGGCAAGGAGGCGTCGATCGGCTTGAACCAGGCCGCGGCGGGACTCCTGAAGGGCAAGGAGTCGATGCAGGGTTCGAATTCGTCGACCGGATTCCAGGAGGCGATGGAGCGCCTGCAGAACCTCGCGGGCCAGCAACAGGGGCTGAACCAGCAGTCGATCGGCATGATGCCGGGCGGCGAGGGCGGCCAATCGCAGGAGGGGCAAGGCGACCGGCTCCGTGAAGGGCAGGGCCAGGCGCTCTCGCGCATGGCGGCCGAGCAGGAGGCGATCCGGCGCGGTCTCGAGCAGACGATGGAGAAGATGGGGAAGGGCGGCGGAACGCTGGGCCGGCTCGGCGACGTTGCCGAGGAGATGAAGAAGGTAGAGGAAGACCTTCGTGGCGGGCGGCTCAACCAGGAAACGACCGAGCGGCAGCAGCGCATCCTGAGCCGGCTCCTGGACGCGCCGCGTAGCGTCGAGAAGCGCGACTACTCGCGGCGGCGCACGTCGCGTCCGGGCGTCGAGGTCGTGCGGGCGTCGCCGGGGGCGCTGTCGCCGGAGCTTCTGAAAACGCGCCCGTCCCTGGCGGCCCTCTTGGCTCGAGCCGGCCGCGATCCGATCGCGCCGCGCTATCGCGCGCTCGTCGACGAGTACTTGCAGTCGGTGCTGCAGGGGAAGGGCCGATGATCCGCGCGCGCCGATCCGCCGGACGCGTGCTCTCGTTCGCCGTCGCGGTCGCGATTGCGATGGCGGCCGGGGCGCTGGTGCCCGGCGACGCGGCCGCGAAGACGAAGGAGGCGGTGCAGCCGGAGCCGCCGCCCGTGACCAACCAGCCGGTCTACCCGCCGCCGCTTCCGCCGCTCGGGCGGGACGAGGAACTCCCGCGCGTCTACGGCGAGATGGTGCGCCGGTTCACGAATCGCGGCCCGGCCGACACGCTGGGCGACGGCATCTTCGCCACCGCCGAGGCCGCATTTCGCGCGGGGGCCTTCGACGAAGCGGCGAAGCACTACAAGGAGTTCGCGCAGAAGTACACGCGAAACCTCGCCATGAACGATGCGCTCGAGCGCATTCTGCTCATCAAGGAGATGCGTGACTTCGACGACGAGCCGCTCCGTGCGTTCGCGCGCGCCGTGGCCATGCGCGGATCCGGCGAGGCCGATTCCGCGGCCGCGGTGCTCCGGGCCGGGCTGACCCGGTACCCGGGAGCGCGGATCCGCTACCACATGCGATACCTGCTCGCCGAGCTGGCGCGCGATCGAGGCGATCACGCCACGGCGATCGAGTACGCACTGGCCGTGGCCGACACCACCTCGCGAAGCCGACTCGCGCCGTACGCGCTCAAGCTGGCGGGCGACGAAACGCTGGCCATGGGGGCGCCCCCCGAGCGGGCGGCGGGCTACTACCAGGCGCTGCTCGAGCGTTACCCCGACTCGCCCTTGGCCGCCGGTGTCCGCGCGCGGATTCTCGCGCTTCGAAAGCGGTCCCAGCTATGAGGCGCGCGCAGGCGGCCTTAGCACCGCATTCGAAGGTCGCGCTCCTGCTCGCCCTGGCGGCGCTTCTGACTGGCGCCCTTGGCTTGCCGTCGCGTGCCTCGGCCAAGATTCTCATCCCCATGGATGACAAGCAGACGGATCACCTCCGCGCGTACGGGCTCACGTACTGGGCGCTCGAGCGGGGCCTTCATGGGGAGTGGCTCCTCAATTATCGCGGCGGCGCGTTCCTGCTCCCCGACGCAGCCGAGATCGCGAGCGAGGCGGTCGTGCGCGGCGTCGCGGTGGAGTCCGTGGACGAGGCGACGGTTGCAACGATCATGGCCGAGATCGCGGACAACAACATGGACGTGATCAAACTCGAAACGGCGCCGCGCGTGGCCGTCTACGTGCCTCCTTTCGCCCCGCCGTGGGACGACGCCGTGCAGCTGGCGCTCGACTACGCGCAGATCCCATACACGAAGCTCTGGGACGCCGAGGTTCTGGACGGCAAGCTCTCCGACTACGACTGGCTTCATCTCCACCACGAGGACTTCACCGGGCAGTACGGAAAATTCTTCGCGGCCTTCGCCGCCACAGAGTGGTACCGGCGCCAGGTGGCCGAAAACGAGGCGATGGCGCGCCGCTTCGGGTTCGGAAAGGTGTCCGAGCTGAAGAAGGCCGTGGCCCGGACGCTCAAGGACTACGTCGCGGCCGGCGGATTCCTGTTCGCCATGTGCTCCGCCACGGACACGATCGACTTGGCGCTGGCCGCGAAGAACACGGACATCGTCGGTCCCGAGTACGACGGCGATCCGGCCGACCGAAACGCCCAGTCGAAGCTCGACTTCTCGGAGACGCTCGCGTTCCAGAAGTTCGAGCTGGAGATGAACCCGCTCGTCTACGAATTCTCGAACATCGACATCACGAACCGCGCCGGCCTGCGCGGGGAGCGGAACGACACGTTCACGCTATTCGACTTCTCGGCGAAGCAGGATCCCGTTCCGACGATGCTCGTGCAGAACCACGTCGCGAACGTGAAGGGCTTCATGGGACAGACGACCGGATTCGAGAAGTCGCTCATCAAGTCGGGCATCACGCTCCTGGCCGAGGTTCCCGGCTCGGACGAGGTGAAGTACATCCACGGCCACTTCGGGAAGGGAACCTTCACGTTCTACGGCGGTCACGATCCCGAAGACTACCAGCACGCCGTGGGAGACCCGCCCACCGACCTCACCCTCCACAAGCACTCGCCCGGCTACCGCCTCATCCTGAACAACGTCCTCTTCCCCGCGGCCGAGAAGAAAGAGAAGAAAACGTAGCTCGAAGTTCCCCGCAGGGTCCGACCAATGCCATTCCTAGGGGGTAGTTTCTAGTCGCCTCCGGGCCGCGCCCCGGGTACACTCCACGGCCGATGACGACCATGGCCGACGTGATCCGCCCCGCGTTCGCGCGACCCGGCGCCGGAACCGCTGCACAGGCTCGCGCGGGCTCCTTCGCGTACGATCTGATCCTCGTGCTCGCAGGGAGCGGCCTGATCGCCGCCTCGGCCCAGGTCTGGTTCAACATCCCATTTTCGCCCGTCCCGGTCACCGGACAGACCTTCGGCGTCCTCTTCGTCGCCTCGCTCCTCGGCCGCGGCCGGGGCGCTGCCGCGGCGCTGCTCTACCTGGCCGAGGGCGCCGCGGGCCTTCCCGTCTTCGCCGAAATGAAGGCGGGCCCGCACATCCTCCTCGGACCGACCGGCGGCTACCTCGCGGGCTTCGTGCCGGGCGCCTGGCTTTGCGGCGCGCTCGCCGAACGCGGGTTCGATCGTCGTGTCGGCGGCACGATCCTCTCCATGCTCCTCGGAAACGTCGTGATCTTCGCCCTCGGGCTTCCGTGGCTCGCGCGCTACGTCGGCGCCGAGAACGCGCTCGTCCTCGGCTTCTGGCCGTTCCTCCCCGGCGACGTGGTCAAGATCGGACTCGCCGCGGCGCTCCTTCCGCTCGGGTGGCGCCTTCTCGGCGCCCGCGGAGGACGCTGACCGCATGTACGACCCGAGCCGCGAATACGCCGTAAGCGCTTTGGTCTTGGGCCCCACCGGAGCGATCGGCCGCGCCGTCTCGCGCGAGCTCGTCGTGAGCGGGTACCGCGTCTACGGTCTGGCGCGAAACGCCGACGCGAAGGCGCGGCTCCCGTACGCGGTGGTCGGCGTCCTGGGCGACATTCGATCGCCGGAGCGCTGGTCGAATGTCATCGAGCGCGTCGACGTCGTGATCAACTGCACGGCGCCGGACGGTCTCGTCAAAGGACCGATGGACCGCGCGAACGCCGAGCGAGAGGCGGAGGGACTGGCCGAGATTCTGGACCGGGTCTGCACCACCGTGCGCCGCGCCAAGAAGCGGTTCGTCGCCACGTTTGGCTCGCCCATGTACGAGCCCGATGCCCGGGGGTGGGTCCGCGAGAATTACGCGATCTCCTCGGGACGAGGGTATGGCATCCGCGGTCGGCACCTCTACCCCGTGCTTACCGAGCAACGGAAGAAGGGACTCAAGGCGGTCGCGATGTGTCCGACGTTCGTCTACGGCCGGGGCGGATGGTTCGAAAGCGGGGTCCTGGATCCGATGGCTCAGGGAAAATCGACCTTCATCGGCGACGGAACGCAGACGATGCACTACATCGCCGCGAGCGACGTGGCCACGGGCTACCGGCTCGCGATCGAGCACGGCCTCGACGGCGAGGACTACCTGCTCGCCGACGAGAAGCCGTCGACGATCGGCGAGTGCACGCGGCTCGTGGCGAAGGAGATGGGCGCGCCCTCGCCGGTTTCCGTTCTCGAAGAGGATCTCGCGCCGGTGATCGGTGACTGGGCCGTCGAAGCGTACACGTACTGCCCGAAAGTGGACTCCGCCAAGGCGCGCGAGCATCTCGGCTGGGCGCCTCGATTCCGGACGATCGAAGAGGGCATCCCGGTCGTCGTGCGCGAATACAAGCGGGCGCGCGTCGCCCAACTCGCCGGAGCGCGGTAGCCACGCCGCTGATCCCCGCGCCGACCGGCGCGCCGCCGTCGCACACGCGGAGGAACTCCCTTCCGTGACCCAGTCGTCTCCTCGTTGCTTCCGCGCTCTGCTCGCCGCGGCAACGCTCCTTCTCGCCATCCCCATTTCCTGCTCGCGCCCGCACACCGGCGACCGTTGGTGGGCCCACGTGCGGTGGCTCGCCGACGATGCGCGGAAGGGCAGGGGAACGGGAACCCGGGGCTACCAGGCGGCGGCCGACTACGTTGCGCGTGAGTTTCGCGTCGCGGGTGCGCGGCCGGGGGGCACGGTCGGATTCTTCCAGCCCGTGCGATTCTCCGGCAGGCGAATTCGCGAACGCGAATGCCGACTCGCGCTGGTTCGCGACGGCCGCGTCGACAGCCTCACGCTCGGAGCGGACGCCATCTTCTCGACGAGCTACGATCCGCCCCCCGGCTTGATCGAGGCGGACGCGGTCTTCGTCGGCTACGGGCTTCAGATCCCGGAGTACGGCCACGACGACCTGGCCGGGATCGATCTGCGCGGGAAGATCGCCGTCATCCTGCGCGGCGGACCCGAGTCTCTGCCCGCGAACGTGCGCGCCCACGGCCAAAACGGCGGCGAGCGATGGAAGCGACTCCGCGCCGCGGGCGCGATCGGCTTCGTGACGCTGATGGATCCGACCCACCTTTCGACCTCGTGGGAGCGCTACATCCGGAACCGGTTCACTTGGAACTACGGACTCGCCGATTCATCGCTCGACGAGTACCACGGGATTCGGTTTCGGATCTCGGTGAATCCGGCCAGCTCGGAGCGGTTCTTCGAAGGGACGGGCCACACGTTCGCGGAGATCCTGGCCGCCTCCCGCCGGGGCGATCCGCTTCCTCACTTCCCACTCCGGAACCGAATTCGCGCGCGCATGCGCATCGACCGCGCCATGGCGACGAGCCCGAACGTGGTCGGAATCATCGACGGGACCGACCCTTCACTCAAGAAGGAGATGGTCGTGCTCACCGCGCACCTCGACCACCTTGGAATCGGGACTCCGGTGAAGGGAGACTCGATCTACAACGGCGCCATGGACAACGCCGCCGGCGCGGCGACCCTGATCGAAATCGCTCGCACCCTCGGCGGCGCGCGCGTGAAGCCCCGCCGTTCGATTGTGCTCGTGGCGCTCGCGGCCGAGGAGGAGGGCTTGCTGGGATCGCGCGCGTTCGCGGCGCATCCGCCACCCGCGATCGGGACGATGGTCGCGAACCTGAATCTCGACATGTTCCTGCCGATCGTCCCGTTCCGATCGACGGTCGCCTTCGGGATGGAGGAGTCGACGCTGGGCGAACGGTATCGCGCGCTTGCGGAGTCCTCCGGCGTCTTTGTCGCCCCCGATCCGGCGCCGAGGGAGACGTACTTCATCCGCAGCGATCAGTACAATTTCGTGCGCGCCGGCGTGCCCGCGCTCTTTGTGGAGTTCGCGGGAATGCCGGCTGACTCGACCCTGGAGAAGAGGCTCACTCAGTGGAAGAAGGAGTTCTACCACGCTCCGACGGACGACACTCGACAGCACGTCGATCTCGCGGCGGCTGCGGCCTTCAATCGGCTTCTCACGCGATTCGCCGAAAACGTCGCGAACGAGCGGGAACGGCCGGTGTGGAACCAGGGATCGTACTTCGCGAGGTTCGCGCGCGGAGGGCGCGTCGCGGCCGCGCCCTAGAAGCCGTCGGCGTCGGCGAGCTTGAGCGTCGATTTGCTCGCGGAAATCCGGATGAACGTGGAGTTCGCGAGCAGGCCTCGGGCGGCGGCCATGAGTTCCGGATCGTTGGAAATCAGCGCGACCCCGACCAAGACCCCGGTCTGCGGAAGCTTCGACCGCGCTTTGCCGTGGCCCTTCGCCTTTCCCTTCCCGTTTCCCGGCGGCCCGACCAAATCGTCCCAGACCATCCAGTTGTCCCAATCGATCTGGTAGTAGGGGTTCACCAGCTCGATGTCCTCGCGCAGATAGGGCTTCAACCCCTCCGGAACGACCCCGGGTTGGACCTCGTCGGGCCACTCCGCGTGATCTCCGAAGTAGAGGTAGGCGGCGGCTCGCAGAGACTGTAAATCCGCCACCGCGTGCGACGCTCGGACCTGGCGAACCATTTTCCAATAGGCGGGAATCGCGATCGCCGTGGCGATCGAGACGATCGTCAACGCGGTCATGAGCTCCAACACCGTGAAACCGCGCTGAGAACGTACGCTCACCCCGAAGCCTCCTCCGCCGGAAGCTGCTCCATGACCACTCCTGGGGCCATTTGCTGCGCTCCGTCCGGGTGTTATCGGCGCGGGCGCCGCGTTATTGACGGGGGACCGAGGCTATTGCGGCACAGCGGCTTAGCCGATCCGAGCTTCCGCCGCCGTCTCGGTCAGTCCGCCCAGCCGGAGAGCTTCGACTCCCCCAGCGCCTCGATCGCCTGCCGCGCCTTCTCCTGGTGGATCTGCTCCGCACGGGCGAGCGCCTCCCCGAGGTTCGCGCAGAGATTCTCGCGCCCGACGTGGCGGAAGAATTCCGCCTGGCGCATCAGCCGCCCAGGCTGCTCCCGGGCGCCGCAGAGGATGAGCGCGAGCCCGCGGGAGTGAAGCGCGTCGGCGGCTTCCTCGAGGGCGCTCAACCCCGTGGCGTCGATGGCGCTCATCTCTTGAAGCCGGAGGACCACGACCGGCGCTAGCTCATCGATTCGGTCGGTGATCTCGCGCACCTTGTCCGCGGAGCCGAACAGGAGCGGGCCGTGCACGCGGAAGACGGCGACGTAGTCGGGAATTGGACGCTCCGGGAGGATCAGGGGCTCGTGACCGCCACCCTCCCGCTCCTCATCGGACAACTCCGCTACGGTCGTCGTCGCCGCAATCTTCCGTATGAAGAGAAGTCCCGCGAGGATCATCCCCACTTCCACCGCGAGCGTCAGGTCCGCGAATACCGTCAGCGCGAACGTGATGAGCCAGACCGAGATGTCGCCCTTGCTGAGCCGGAGGATCTCGGGAATCTCCTCCCAGTCGCCCATGTTGTAGGCGGTGATCAGGAGAATCGCGGACAGCGCCGCAAGTGGCACGAACCGGGCCAGCGGCGCCGCGGCCACCAGGATCACGAGCAAGGTCGCGGCGTGGAGAATCCCCGAAATCGGAGTGCGCGCCCCGCTTCGGATGTTCGTCGCCGTGCGCGCGATGGCACCGGTCGCCGGAAGGCCGCCGACGAGCGGCGACGCGATGTTGGCGACCCCCTGCGCGAAGAGCTCCACGTTCGGGTTGTGGCGGTCCCCGCTCATCTTGTCCGCGACGACGGCGGACATGAGAGATTCGATGGCGCCGAGCATGGCCACGGTGACAGCGGGGGAGAGGAGCGGCGCGATCAGATCCAGGCGAAGCGGCGGGATGTGGACCGGAGGAAGCCCGGAGGGGATGCCTCCGAATCGCGACCCGATCGTTTCCACGGGGATCTTGGCGAGCGCGACCGCGGCCGTGGCCAGGAAGAGCGCCACGATCGCTCCGGGCACGCGCCGAACGAAGCGCGCGAATAGGATGAGGACGAGGAGGGTCGCCATGCCCATCGCCGCCGACGCGGGCGATATCCCGCCCAGGTTCTCGACGACCTCTCGAAGTCGCGGCACGAACGCGCCGGCCGGCTGATCGATGCGGAGCCCGAGGAGATCCTTGACCTGCGTGCTCGCGATCAGCACCGCGATC
Organism: Candidatus Eiseniibacteriota bacterium; assembly: GCA_035275245.1. Taxonomy (GTDB): domain Bacteria; phylum Eisenbacteria; class RBG-16-71-46; order SZUA-252; family SZUA-252; genus DASQJL01. Next base: position 6,928 of record DATEND010000209.1, on the reverse strand, counting down.
CCGTTCGTGAATCCCACGATGATGGGTCGCGGAATGAACTTCACGGCGGCGCCGAGCCCGGTGAGCCCAAGCAGGACCAGGATGATCCCCGCCATCAGGGTGCAGAGGAAGAGGCCTTCCACGCCGTGGGTCACGACGATACCCGAGATGACGACGACGAACGCGCCCGTCGGACCGCCGATCTGGAACCGGGAGCCGCCGAGCGCCGAGATGATGAATCCCGCGACCACGGCGCCGTAGATCCCCGACTCGGGCGGCATGCCCGACGAGATGGCGAAGGCCATGGCCAGGGGGAGCGCGACGAGCCCGACGGTGACGCCTGCGAGCAGGTCGTGAAGGAAAGTCCGGAGAGAGTAGCCCCGAAGGGCTTCGATCAGTTTAGGAAGTCCGAGCTTCATCGCTGGCACGAGAAGCTCGGACTGTATCACAACAGGAGGGGGAAAGCCCTCCGCAGCCGACCGTAGGTCGGCCCGGTCGGGGGGACCGGCCTAGATGGGAAGCCAGTACGTGATCTTGGCCAGGATCGTGTTCTCCGGTTCGTTTCCGAAGAGCGGCTCCGCGCGGATTCCGTTGTTGAAGCCGCTCGGGTTCGACAGGTGCGACCACCGGTTGTCGAAATTCGCCCGGCTCTGACGCCAGACCAGGAAGAACGTGCTCCCGGGGCGATACTCCCACCGATAGACCATGTTCACGTTCACCGACGCGAACGAGAAGTCGAAGTTGCGAGCGTCGTACCCGGTCTCGACGTAGGGCCGGAATTCATAGGTGTCGGCGGCCTTGAGCTCGCGCACCCGCGAATAGTCGCCGACCGTCAGGAACGGCTGCGCGTATACCTCGAGCGACTGGTTCCGGCTGAAGAGGAAGTTCGACCGAAGCGTCATGTCGATCGTCTTCTGATCGATGTCGCCGTAGACGTAGGCGATGCCGCCGATGCCGACGCCGCCGGGGCGCGCCGTCACGTCGACGTTCTCCAGATGCTGCGTGTCGTCCGAGCGGCTGTTCCACGAGAGCTCCAGCTCGTGGCGCACGGCGCTGCTCTGCTTCCAGATGACGGTTCCGCCCAGGTCGACGGAGAGGTTGTTCGCCGTGTCCTTGGACCACGTTCCATTGTGGCGGAACTGGAGATCCTTCCGCGTATCCGTGACGTACCCCCACCAGCCCGTGTACGTGAAGGGCTCGCGGATCAGTGGCCCGCCCCGCGTCTCGAAGCGATGAATGCCGGTTCCGTTGATCGAGATGCCGCCATTGATCTCGCGGTAATTTCGGAACTGCATCCAACCATTGATGTTTCCGCCGTTGTACTGAGGGTGCCCCTTGCTGTAGGACCAGACCGGTTGCCCCGAGTTCACGTCATAGCCGGTCCGCCCGGCGTACATCCAGGAGCGCCAGAGATTCAGGTTGAGGTTCGCGCGGTTGTAGACCTTGCTCTTCCCGTCAGGGTTGAAACCCCGCTGGAGCCAGTAGTTCGTCCCGATCTCGTCGGGCGCCTCGAGGAACCCTACGTCGTTGATGTCGAGCTTGTCGCTCTCCCAACGGCCGTTCAGTGTGCTTCGCCACTTGCCGCCCAAGCGGCGGAAGCCGAGTTCGCCGCCGGTTCCGTAACGCGGCTTGTCGCTCAGGGACGGCATCGAGGCGATCCCCTCCGGGTTGATCACGGAGCCGACAAACGATCCGTAGGCGCTATACGTGCGCTTCGGCGACGCGATCTCGAAGTCCACGCCCGTCGTGTAGGCCTCGCGGGAGTGGAGGTCCGAATCCCTGCTCAGGTCGAGCCTGCTGGACGTGTTGAGCACGGCCGTCTGCATCACGTTGATCCGATGGCGTCCCTGTGAGAACTCTTTCCCGAAACGGCCGACGAAGAAGCGGGAGAGTTGCTGGCCGTTCTTGAAGATGTTGTGCGCTTGGCCGTCACCGGTCACGTCGCTCGACGCGGCGAGGGCGGCCACCGAGATGCCGCCGACCACTTTGCCGGTCAGCTTCCCGGCATACCGAATGCGCGCGTTCTCGTCGCCGGTACCGATGCGTCTCGAATAGAACATGTTGAAGTTCGGATGCTGGAAGAAGCGGCTTCCTTCGACGAAGAAGGGGCGCTTCTCGTCATAGAACGTCTCGAAGGGCGACAGGTTGAGCACGGCGGGATCGGCTTCGACCTGACCGAAGTCGGGTTGAAGCGTCGCGTTGAGCGTCAGGTCGGACGTGATCCCGTACTTGAGGTCGGCGCCCACGTTCTGGAAGCCGTCGATGTCGTCCCCGGCGCCGAGCATCGAGTAGTCGGTGTTCCGCTGCACGACATAGGGGAGGATCTCGATCTGCCGCGGCGCGGGCACGCCCGAGAGCCCGGTCAACTCCGCGAACTGGCTCACGAACCCGGCCTGCTCGCGGGGCCATGTCTTCCAGGCGGTATCCTGCCCGCGACCCTGCATGTAACGCCAGACGTTCAGACCCCACGTCATCTGATCGCCGGAGCGATACCGGATCGCGCTGAACGGAATCCGGATCTCCGCGTACCACCCGTTTTGGTCGCGTGACGTCTCAGCTTCCCAGACGGCGTTCCAGTCGTTGTCCACCTCGCCGTCGTTGTAGATGTACGCATCGAGCTGCACGCCGAACGGGTTCACTTTGAACGTGTATCCGGTCGTGCGGTCGTGATAGGGATCGATGTAGATCGCGACGACGTCGGAATTGGTGAAGTTGTCGCGCCGGGAGAGCGACGACTTGATCTTCGACGCGTCGGCTTCGAGACACGCGACCGCGAAGTAGACCGCGCCCTCGTCGTAAGCGACCTTGAATACGGTTTCCTCGCTCGCTGGCTGGCCCCGGTCGGGGTCCCACATCTTGAAGCCGCGTGCCGCGGGTGCCGCTTGCCACGCACTGTCGTCCAGCCGGCCATCCACGCGCACGTCGTGGCCGTTCAATCGAAGCGCCTGGATCGAGGGCGACGCGGTGGTGCGCCCGTTCGATGCTTCGGGGTAGAGAGCCCCCTCGCCCGTAGGCGAGAAGCCCTCGGCCGCGAAGGCCGTTCCAGCTAGGAGCGCCGCGGCGAACGCCGCGATAAAAACGGCGGATCGGAGATGCAGGGACCGCATGGGAGTTCTCCTGGTTCGGGCGATACGTTCCAAACGAAATCTGGGGAGGGCGGTCGCGACTCGCGACCGGGACTGCTTCGCCCGGCCGTCGATCTTACTACAGGGGATCGCGCCGCAAAGGTTTCGACACGGCGATCCCACGATTCGTTGGAGCGGGGATTCGCCGCCGGGCGTCGATGGCGGGCGGGATGGTTCCCGGATGGGTGTGAATCGGGCAAAAAGATAGCTCCTCAACCTGCCGAAGGATACCAGGATGCGGGCGGCGCGATGCGTTAGGATCGTGTCCCGAAATACATCCGTTCAACCCAGGGGAGCCCTTTGCCGTGATCACAGCCCTCGTGCTTATCGCCATACTTCTTTTCGTCCTGGTCGTTCCCCCGATCCGACGCCTCCTCCTCACCTCCTGGATCATGCCGATCGTGGGAGCCGCCCTTCCGCGCATGGGCGACACCGAGCGGATCGCCCTCGAGGCGGGGACGGTCTGGTGGGACGCTGACCTCTTTTCGGGCCGTCCGGTGTGGAAGAAGCTGCTCGCGTTTCGCGCCAAGCCCCTCACGGACGCCGAGCGCGCGTTCCTGAGCGGTCCCGTCGAGACGCTCTGCGGCATGGTCGACGAGTGGGACGTGATGACACGCCACGACCTCGCGCCCGAAGTCTGGGCATTCCTCAAGAAGGAGCGCTTCTTTGGAATGATCATCCCCGAGTCGTACGGCGGTCTGGGCTTTTCCGCCGCCGCCCACTCCGCGGTGATCACGAAGATTTCGAGCCGGAGCGTCACCGCGGCGGTTACCGCCATGGTCCCGAACTCGCTTGGCCCCGCCGAGCTTCTCCTTCACTACGGAACCGAGGAACAGAAGAACCACTATCTGCCGCGCCTCGCCCACGGCGAAGAGATCCCGTGTTTCGCGCTCACCGAGCCGGAAGCCGGAAGCGACGCCACGGCGCAGAAGAGCATCGGCATCGTCGAGAAGGGAACCTTCGAGGGCAAGGAAACGATCGGGATGCGGCTCAACTGGTCGAAGCGCTACATCACGCTCGCTCCGGTGGCCACGGTGCTGGGGCTCGCGTTCGTGCTCCGGGATCCCGAGCGGCTCTTGGGTGGCGAGGAAGAAATCGGAATCACGTGTGCCCTCCTTCCGACGAGCCTGCCGGGGATCACGATCGGCCAGCGACACGATCCCCTGGGCATCCCGTTCCTGAACGGACCGACGGTCGGCCGGGATGTCTTCGTGCCGCTCAGCATGATCATCGGCGGGCGGGCGATGGCGGGGACCGGCTGGCGCATGCTGATGGACTGCCTCGCCGCCGGCCGCGGCATTTCGCTTCCCTCGCTGGCGGTCGGCTCAGCTGAGCTGGCCACGCGGGTCACCACCGCGTACGCGAACGTGCGGGAGCAGTTCGGACTGCCCATCGGCAGGTTCGAGGGGATCGAGGAGCCGATCGCCCGGATCGCGGGGAAGACCTACTTCATGGACGCGGCGCGCCGCCTCACGGCCGGCGCGATCGACGACGGCGAGAAGCCCGCGGTGATCTCCGCCATCGTGAAGCGCTACCTGACGGAAGGAATGCGGCAGGTCATCAACGACGCAATGGACGTGCAGGCCGGCGCCGCCATTTCACGCGGTCCGCGGAACGTGCTCGCCGCCGCGTACGGCTCCGTGCCGATCGGAATCACGGTCGAGGGCGCGAATATCCTGACGCGAACGCTGATCATCTACGGCCAGGGCGCGATCCGCTGCCATCCGTTCGTTCAGTCGGAGATGCGCGCGATCGCGGAACGGGATCTGGCCGCGTTCGATCGCGCGTTCTTCGGCCACGTCGGTCACGTCATCGGGACGTCCCTTCGCGTGCTCTGGCACGGGCTGACGGGCGCGGCCTTCGCTTCGGCGCCGATTTCCGGCCCGACCGGCGAATGGTTCCGGAGGCTGACGCGGCTCAGCGCGGCCTTCGCGCTCACCTCCGAGTTCGCCATGGCGACGCTCGGCGGCTCGCTCAAGCGTCGCGAGCGCCTGAGCGGCCGGCTGGCCGACGCGCTGGGGTGGCTCTACATCGGCTCCGCGACGCTCAAGCGGTTCGTGGACGAGGGCCAGCCGAAGCGCGACGTCGCGATCCTTCGCTGGAGTCTGACGCTCGCCTGCAACGAAATCGAAACGGCGCTCGTCGGTGTGATGGACAATCTTCCGAACAGGCCCGTCGCATGGCTTAGCCGGGCGGTCACCTTCCCGTTCGGTCTCCGGCACCGGCCTCCCTCGGATCGACTGGGTGAGACGGTGGCGCGCGCCGTACTCGAGGATCGCTCGCTTCGCGACGCGCTCACCGCCGACGTACACGTGCCCCCCGCGACGGAGGGAAGTCTGGGACGCCTCGAGGCGGCCTACGCCGCGGTGGTCGCGGCTCAGCCGGCGGAACGGAAGATGAAAGAAGCGGTGCGCGCGAAGCGGCTCCCGCGTATCGAGGGCGAGGCGCTTCTCGAGGCGGCGCTCCAGGCGGGCGTCCTGGCCCCGGAGGAGGGCTGCCTCTGGCGCGCCGCCGAAGCCGCTCGTCGGGACGCGATCCAGGTCGACGCGTTCGGTCCCGAGTCATACCGACCTCGCGTCTGAGCCGGGCTACGGGCCCGCGTTGGTGGAGGTCGCCTGCTCGAACGCCATGCGAAGATGCCGCGCCGCCTCGGGGGCGTTGGCCTTTTCGGCGGACGCCGCCGCGTCTCGGAGCAGGAGCGCCACCTTCGCCGAGTCCCCGGTGAGCGAGGTCGCGAGATCGCGCGCGACCGAGGGCGACCAGGCAAAGAGGCGCTCCGAGCCCTCGGAAGCGATCAAGTCGAAGGGCGCTTTGTGCTCGAGCCAGCCGTTGTCGTTCGTGTTGACCGGCCCGGGTCCCGCCTCCGCCGCCACGCGATCGAGCCGCCCACGGTAGTAACGCAATAGATCCGCAAAGGTATGCACGCCGATCCGGGCCAGGTCCGCCGCCACCTCGGGCCGTGACATGGCGGCTTCCCACGCGGCGACGTCGAGCGAAACTTCCCGGTTCGGCGACGCCAGCACGATCAGATCAGACGAATCGTCGATGTAGAAGAGCTGCCCGTACGGAAAGCGCCCCGCGAGCGTGCGAAAGACCGTCTGCGTCGCCTCGGGCGAGATCTGATAGCACTGAACCCACTGGCAGAAAATTCCTCCGGGCCGAAGCCTCGTCGCGGCCACCTCGTAGAATTCCCGCGTGAAGAGATCGCCGCTGCCCGCGATCCAGAGGTTCGACGGCTCCGAAATGATCACGTCGTACGTCTTCTTGTCCGAGCGGAGGAGGGTTTGCGCATCCTCCACGAGCGCGCGGCTCCGCGGATCGTCGAGCGGCCGCATCGCGTCCGCGTCGAAGAACGGCGCCGCCTCGAGCACGGCCCCCTCGAGCTCGACGGTGAGCGCGCTTCGGACGGGGTGCGTCAACACCGCGTGCGCCGTGACCCCGCTCCCGTACCCGACGATGCAGACGTCGTCGCGTCCGAGCGTGCCCAGGAGCGGAAGCTGGCCCACCAGCACCTGCGTGCGCATGTCGGCCCCCTCGCCCGTTGTCGCGTCGGTCTTGCCGTTGATGAGGAGCGCGCGCTGTCGTTGGGCCTCGACGACGGTGATCGTCGCGACCCTCCCCTCGCGGTAGAAGAGGAGCGTCTCGAAATCCGGCGTCGTGCCGACCTTGTCGATGATGCGGTGGCTCAGCGACTCGCCGCCGAACCAGTGGGCGCGAAGGAGGCGAATGAACCCGAAGCTCATCCGGGACGCGTTCCAGTCCGGCATCCAGGCCAGCGCGAACACGAGCGCGCCCGCCACGGCGGCCGCGGCCCCGGCGCGCCA